>CAYNCY010000158.1:0-8011 GCA_964395195.1 uncultured Steroidobacteraceae bacterium | reverse complement strand
GCACGCGGCCGTGTCAAATGCCCCGGGACCGGAGCCTGCCTTAGAATGCCCCCTCGACCGGGGCGCGCATCGTCCCGGCCTGCTCGCGCGCCGCGAAGGACAGCCATGGGCCACCGACTCAGCAAGATCTACACCCGCACCGGCGATGACGGCACGACGGGGCTCGGCGATGGCAGCCGCGCGCCGAAGGACTCGAGCCGCGTCGAGGCCTACGGCACGGTCGATGAGGCCAACAGCACCGTCGGCCTCGTTCTCAGCGTCCAGGGCCTGCCGGAGGCCGTTCGCGAGTGCCTCGTCTCGGTGCAGCACGATCTCTTTGACCTCGGCGCCGAGCTCTGCATCCCGGGGCATCGCGTGATCACCGACGCCGACGTCGCGCGGCTCGAGACGACGCTCGACGGCTTCAACGACGCGCTGCCGCCGCTCAAGGAGTTCATCCTGCCGGGGGGCGGCCCCGCGGCGGCGGCCTGCCACCTCGCACGCACCGTCGTCCGCCGTGCCGAGCGGCGCGTGCTGACGCTCGCGCGCGCCGAGACCGTGGCGCCGGAGGTCGTGCGCTATCTCAACCGCCTGTCGGATCTCCTGTTCGTGATTGCGCGCGTTCTCGCCCGCCACGAAACGGGCAGCGAGGTCCTCTGGAAGCGCGGTCGGCGCGGCGCCTGACGCCTCAGCGCCAGGTCGTGTCGTCGGCGGTCGGCGCCATTTCCTTGACGAGGCTTCCGACGGTGTCGGCGAGGAGTCCCGGGTCGTAGGCGATGTCCTCGGGCAGCTTCATCTCCGCGCCGTGCGCCGGCGTTTCCCTGAGCGGCACGATCAGGTTGTCATCGCCGTACTCGACCTTCCAGTCCTGCACCGCGTCGTTCCCCGGCACGTGCGTGACCGAGCCGTCGAAGCGGTGAAACGCCGGAATCGGCCACGCGGCGCGCGTGAAGGTCTCGAGCGGGTCGAGGAGCTTCCAGTCGCCGCGGTAGAGCCCGGTGTCCTTGAAGCGGCAGACGAGCGCGGCCTGCTGCGGGTGCAGCGCGTTCAGCCACTGGGCCACGGGAGCCTGGCTGCGCCTCGGCCCGAAGAAGTAGCCGAGCAGCACGCCGCCGCGCGGCGGCGCGCGGGCGATCAGGCCGACCGCGTACGCACCGCGCTCGACCGGCAGCAAGAAAAAGTGTCCTTCGCGATACGGGGTAGCCATGGTCCGTCAGCGTCCGTTGTTGCTCGACCGTCGCCCCAAGGCTGCCACGTCCGCGCCTGCCGTGCCACGGTGGGCGGTCGGGCCCCCAAAAAGGGGGCCTCCGGCGCCAGTATCCCGTTGGCAGTCCGCTTCCGGGACCGGAACGCGTGGCCAGGCCCCCGTCGGTGCGGTCGGCGGGCGGTCCCGGCCGGTCGGCGGGCCCCGGCGCGCTCAGGAGATCCAGGCGGGCACCGTCAGGAGCGCGAAGACCGCGAGCCAGACATAGAACGCCGCGCGGACGAGCCCGAGCGCCGCCGCCGCGCGCTCGCCCTCGCCGGCCGCGCCCTCCCAGCGGGCGCCGAGCGCGCCCTTGCCGGCGTGCAGCAGGAGCCGGTCGTTGGCGTCAAAAAAGTGATCGGACTCGGCGCTGAGGTACCCGCGCCAGCCCGTGAAGGACTCCTCGAAGCTGCCCGCGACGCCGTAGCTCAGCGCCAGCAGGCGCGCCGGCACGAAGGCGAGCACGCCGTGCAATGACTGGCAGAGGCGGCTCACCTCGGCGGCGCGCGGCGCCGCGTCGGCCCGCTCGGCGCGGCCGATCGCCTCGCGCCTCAGGAGGTCGGTGAGCCGAAACGCGAGGGCACCGGCGGGACCTGCGATCGCGAACCAGAAGAGCACGCCGAACAGCCGGTTGTTGGCCTGCACGAACACCGCTTCCGCCACGGAATCCAGCCCCGGGCCGTGGCGCTGGCCAGCGTCGTGCTCGAGGATCTCCTCGGCGAGACGCGTGGCCTCCGCGGTGTCGCGGTGACGAAGCGCGGCGCGGTAGGCGCCGACGTCGGCATCGAGGTCGCGGGGCCCGAGCGCGAAAAAGAGCACGAGCGCCGCGATGAGAACCCGCAGAACCGGATGGGCGGCGACCACGGGCAGGCCGAGCACGAGCGTGACGAGGACCCCGGGCAGGAGCACCGCGAGGACCGCGACGCCGAGCGCGAGCGGGGGGTTCCGGCCGACGCTTCTCAGCACCGCGCGCACGTACGCGAGCAGCCACCCGGGTCCGCGCGGCGCCTTCCTCATCGCGAAGAGTCGCTCGAAGCCGAGCCCGACCAGGAAGGCGATGAAGTTCATGCGGTGCGCCGGGGATCGAGGTGCGCCGCCAGGAGCGCCCAGTCGAAGGCGCTCCCCGGATCGGTCTTGCGGCCGGGCGCGACGTCGCTGTGGCCGGCGATCGCATCGGCGCCCAGCGTCGGGTAGGCGAGGCGCAAGGCCCGGACAACCGCCGCGAGCGCGGCGTACTGCGCGGGCGCGTAGGGAATCTCGTCCGCTCCCTCGACCTCGATGCCGATCGAGTAGTCGTTGCAGCCCGGGCGGTGGCGCCAGCTCGAGGCGCCCGCGTGCCAGGCACGCGCGTGGAAGGGCACGAACTGCAGGAGCGTGCCGTCGCGCCGGATGAACACGTGCGCCGAGACCTTGAGGCCCGCCAGCGTCCGGAAGAAGGGATGCTCATCGAGCGGCAGCGTGTTGAGGAAGAGCCGCTCGACCCAGGGACCCCCGAACTCCCCGGGCGGCATGCCGATGCCGTGCACGACGATGAGGTCGAGCGTCGCGCCGGGCGGGCGCGCGTCCTGGTTGGGCGAGGGCACGAAGCGCGCCTCCGCGATGAGCCCGCGGCCAGTGTCGATCGTGACCGTGGGGCCGAGCGCCATGCGCTAGAGCTTACCGCCCGGCCACCCGGCACGGAAAGCGCTCGGCCGGTAGACTCACCGCCCGATGAGACCCCCGCTTCCGACCCTGCCCCGCCCGCTCGCCCGCGCCGCTCGCGACCTGGGCGTCGCGCGACTGCCGTGCGCCTGACGCGCCTGTTCGTCGCCGAGGCGCTCGTCGAGGGCGGCGAGATCCTGCTCGAGCCCCGCGCCGGGCAGCACGTGACGCGCGTGCTACGGATGCAGGCGGGCGCGCCGCTCGGTCTGTTCGACGGGGCCGGCGCCGAGCACGCGGCGACCATCGCCGCGGTGCGGGGGACGGACGTCCTCGTGCGCGTGGGGGCGCGGGTGGCGGCGACGCCCGAGTCGCCGCTCGCGATCACCCTCGCGCAGGGGGTTTCGCGCGCCGAGCGCATGGACTACGCGATCCAGAAGGCAACCGAGCTCGGGGTCGCGCGCATCGTGCCGCTGCTGTGCGAGCGCAGCGTCGTCAAGCTCGATGAGCGCCAGGCGCTTGCGAAGCTCGAGCACTGGCGGGGCGTCGTGATCTCGGCGGCGGAGCAGTCCGGGCGCGCGACGGTGCCCGTGGTCGAACCGCCGCGGCGCTTCATCGACCACCTCGCGCGCGCGACACGCACCGAGCAGGCCGGCACCTGCCACGCGCTCCTCCTGCCGGGAGCGGCGAGCGGCATCGCCGCGCTCCCGACGAACCTGACGTCGATCGAGCTCGTGATCGGACCCGAGGGCGGCCTCGGCGATGAGGAGGCGCGGCTCGCGCTCACCCACGGCTACCGTGGGCTCAGGCTCGGCCCGCGGGTGCTGCGCACCGAGACGGCGGCGGCCGCGGCGATCGCGGTGCTGCAGGCCCGCTACGGCGACCTCGGCTAGCGGCGTGGCACGCTCGAAGCGCTTGCGGCGACGGATCCTCGTGCTCAGCGGCGGCACGCTCCTCGTGCTCGTGCTCGGCTTCCTCGCGTGGGTCGTCTACCTCGATCACCTCGTGACGCGCGAGTTCCAGGGGCGGCTCTGGTCGGTGCCGGCGAAGGTGTTCGCGGAGCCGCTCGAGCTCTACGCGGGCGCGCCGGTGCCGGCGGATGAGCTCGAGGAGGAGCTCATCCGGCTCCACTACCGAAGCGGCGACCCCGCGAGCGGCCCCGGCGCCTACCGCCGCCAGGGCGGAACGTTCGACCTCTATGCCAGGCGCGTGCGCTTCGTCGATGCGACCCGCGAGCCCGTCAGGCTTTCGATTCGAGCGGGCAGCGATGCGATCGCCGGGATCCGGCGCGTGGACGGCGTCGAGCTCCCGCTCTTTCGGCTCGATCCGCTCATGGTCGGCAGCGTCTTTCCGGTGCACGGCGAGGACCGGATCGTGCTGACACCCGGCGAAATCACGCCGCTTCTCAAGGCCGCGATCAAGCGGGTCGAGGACCGTCGCTTCGATGAGCATCACGGCGTCGACCCGCGCGGCATCCTGCGGGCCGTCTGGGCCAACATCCGCGCGGGTCGCGTCGCACAGGGCGGCAGCACGCTGACCCAGCAGCTGGTCAAGAACTACTTCCTGACCGACGAGCAGAAGATCACGCGCAAGATCACCGAGGCGCTGATGGCGCTTCGGCTCGAGGCGCGGTTCTCGAAGGAAGAGATCCTGGTCGCGTACCTCAACGAGGTCTACCTGGGCCAGGACGGGCAGCGCGCGGTGCACGGCTTCGGGCTCGGCGCCGAGTTCTATTTCGCCAAGCCCCTCGCCGAGCTCGATGTCGGCGAGCTCGCGCTCCTCGTCGGCCTCGTCAAGGGACCCTCGTTCTACGACCCGCGCGCGCATCCCGATCGCGCCCGCGCGCGCCGGAACCTCGTCCTCTCCGAACTTGCCGAGGCGAAGCTCATCGATCCTGCGACCGCGGCGAAAGCGGCGGCGCGGCCGCTCGGCCTTCGGGCGCCCGGCGGCGGCTACGTGCCCGCGTTCCTCGACCTCGTCCGCCGGCACCTCAAGCGCGACTACGCCGAGGCCGACCTCGCGGCCGCAAATTTGAGCGTCTACACGACGCTCGACCCGCGCGCGCAAGGCGCCGCCGAGCGCGCGCTGACGCGGCAGCTGAAGCGCCTCGACGCGGCGAGCCGCAACAGGAACTCGCACCTCGAGGGGGCCGTCATCATCGCCGAGCCCAACAGCGGCGACGTCGTCGCGGTGGTCGGCGGCCGCGAGGTCGGCACCGACGGCTTCAACCGCGCGCTCGATGCGCACCGGCCCATCGGCTCGCTGGTCAAGCCCGCGATCTACCTGGCCGCGCTCGAGTCCGGTCGCTACACGGCGGCGAGCATCGTCGATGACGCCCCCGTCGAGCTCAAGCTCGGTGACGGCAGCACCTGGGCGCCGCAGAACTTCACGCGCGAGGTCTACGGGCCCGTGCCGCTCGCCCGCGCGCTCGCGGAGTCCATGAACCTCGCGACGGTGCACCTCGGGCTCGACCTCGGGCTTGCAAAGGTGACCGAGGCGCTCAAGGAACTCGGCCTCGCGACGCGCCCGGCCCAGAACCCCTCGCTGCTCCTCGGCGCCCTCGATCTGACGCCGCTCGAGGTTGTCGAGATCTACACGCCGCTCGCGAACGGGGGCTTCCGGGCGCGCCTCAGGGCCGTGCGCGCGGTGCTCGATGACAAGGGGGCGGCACTCAAGCGCTTCAGCGTAGAGGTCGAGGCCGCGGCGCCACCGGCGGCGGTGTACCAGCTCGACCGGATGCTCACGCTCGTCACGAGCCACGGTACCGGCCGGGGCGCGACCGCGCACCTGCCGGCCGGGACGGTCGTCGCCGCGAAGACGGGCACCTCCTCCGACACGCGCGACAGCTGGTTCGCGGGCTTCACCGGCAACTACCTCGCGGTCGTCTGGGTCGGCTACGACGACAACCGCAGCACCGGGCTCACGGGCGCCGCCGGCGCGCTCCCCGTGTGGGCGGATGCGATCGGGGCGCTGAAACCCGTGTCATTCGAGCCGACCCCTGCGGAACTCATCGACGAGCGCTGGATCGAATTCTCGAGCGGGCTCGCGACGACCCCGGCGTGCAGCGCCGATGCCGTCGCCATCGCCGTGCCCCGGGGCACGGCACTCCCGACAAAGTCGGGCTGCGGGACTTCCCCGCCCGGGACGTTGACTGACAAAATCGGCACATGGCTCAAAAACGCCGTCCACTGATCCTGCTGGCGCTGACGACGCTCCTCGCGCTCGCGGGTTGCGCGCTGCCCGCCCCCTACCAGGCGCCCGCGCCAGGCCCCGAGCCCGTGCCCGCGGTGGTGGCGCCCGCGAGCCCGCCGCCCGCCGCTCCGGCCGCGGTCGCGCCGCCGACGCCGCCGATCGTCCGCGAGTACCGCCTCGGGGCCGCCACCCGCTCGCTCGTGACCGAGGCGCGCGCGGCCAGCGACCGCGGCGACCTGCCGGGGGCCTCGATGACGCTCGACCGGGCGCTTCGGATCGAGCCCACCAACCCGCTCCTCTGGATCGAGATCGGACGGCTGAGACTCGCCGAGAACGACGCGCACCAGGCCGAGGGCTGCAGCCGCAAGGCGCTCGCGCTCGCCGGGGGCGATCGCTTCGCGCAGGCGCAGGCGGGGCACGTGCTCGTCGATGCGCTCAAGGCCCAGCGCCGCAACCAGGAAGCGCGCGAGGTCGAGAGCCAGCCCTTCATGAACTAGCGAGGCCCGCGTGCTCAGCTACGCCTACTTCGGCACCCACAACCTCGCGCAGGCGCAGCGCTTCTACGACGCCGCGCTCGGCGCGATCGGGATGCGGCGCTGCGTGACGGGCGATCCCGACTGGGACCGGGTCGCGACCGGCTGGGGCATCTATGAAGACGGCGGCGCGCGCGAGCTCGCGTTCTGGGTCGGCATCCCGTTCGACGGGCGCCCGGCCAGCGTCGGCAACGGCTCGATGGTGGCGTTCTCGGCCCCCTCGTGGGACGCGGTCGATGCGTTCCACCACGCCGCCATCACGAGTGGTGGGACGTCGGACGGGGCGCCGGCGCTGCGGGCCGACTACGGTGCCGACTTCTACGCGGCGTACGTGCGCGATCCCGACGGCAACAAGGTCGCGGCGGTGTGCCGCGGGTTCACCGCGCGCACCTGAGGCCGCGGCTCAGGCGGCGACCGAGGTCTCGTCCGCGATCAGGCCCTCGAGGTACTCGAAGTCGGGCACGAGCGGGGCCTCGTTGACCATCCTGAGGCCGCAGAGCACCGGGCTTCGGTCCGGGAACGAGCGCGTCGGGTCCGGCTTCACGACGTCGGGGTTCAGGCGCACGAGCTGCGGGAAGCCCTGCGTCAGGATCCCGAAGTTGCCCGCCTGGACGCGCGAGCCCAGGCACTGCAGCACCACGATGCGGGTGCGGCCGCCGGGCTGCGGGATCGCGCGGCCGAGCGTGCCCTCGAAGGAGACCACCGGGACGCTGCGCCCGTTCCAGACGACGGTGCCGACGTACCACGAGGGCGCGCCTTCCATCACGGTCGGTTCCTGCCAGGCGATCACCTCGGCGACACACGCGCGCGGCACGATCAGCCGCTCATCCGCGAGCGGCACGAGCAGTCCATAGAAATCGGAGGTGTCGGTCTCGCTCATACGGCCTCCCGGCGCCGGTTGACGAGCGGCTCGATCGCATCGAGCAGCTGGTTCTCCTGGTAGGGCTTGCCGAGGTAGTCATCGACGCCGAGCTCGATGGCCCGCGCGCGGTGCTTCTCGCCGACCCGGGAGGTGATCATCACGATCGGCACGTGCTTCAAGCGCTCATCGCCGCGCACGTGCGCCGCGACCTCGTAGCCATCCATGCGCGGCATCTCGATGTCGAGCAGGATCACGTCCGGCAGGTGCTCCTCGAGGATCGAGAGCGCATCGACGCCGTCCTTGGCGGTCATGACGCGCATGCCGTTCCGCTCGAGCAGGCGCTGCGTGACGCGCCGGACCGTGATCGAGTCATCGACCACGAGCGCGAAGGTGCGCCGGTCGCTCCGCTCGCGCACGCCCTCGGCCATCGGCCGCGCGCGCCAGTCGCCGCGCACGAGCGAGCCCATGTCGAGGATGATGACGATGCGCCCGTCGCCGAGGATGGTGGCGGGGGGGGGGGGGGGGGGGGGGGGGGGGGCGCGGCGGGGCGGGGGGGGGGGGGGG
>CAYNCY010000157.1:0-8038 GCA_964395195.1 uncultured Steroidobacteraceae bacterium | reverse complement strand
GCCGGTATCAAGCCGGTGCGCATCGCGGTAGAGGAGTGCAGTCGCCGCGGTGTCGAGATCCTGACCCTGTTCGCGTTCTCGAGCGAGAACTGGCTCCGGCCCGCGCAGGAAGTCGGCATCCTGATGGAGCTCTTCCTCGAGGCGCTCGATCGCGAGGTGGATGAGCTCGCGGCCAAGGGCGTGTCCCTCAGGTTCATTGGCGAGCGCACCGCGCTCGCGCCCGCGCTCAAGGCGCGCATGGCCTCGGTCGAGGAACGTACCGCCGCCAATACCGGCCTCAAGCTCGTCGTCGCCATCGGCTACGGCGGGCGCTGGGACATCGTGACGGCCGCGCGGCGCCTCGCGGCCGAGGTTGCCGCCGGCACCCTCCGGGCGGACGCCATCGACGAGGCCCGCTTCGCGGATGCGCTCGCGCTCGGCGGCCTCGCCGATCCCGACCTCTTCATTCGCGCGGGCGGCGACCAGCGGATCAGCAACTTCCTGCTCTGGAACCTCGCGTACGCGGAACTCTGGTTCACGGAGGTGTTCTGGCCCGATTTCGACGCGACGCAGATCGAGGCGGCGTTCGAGGCCTTCGCGGGTCGCGAGCGGCGCTTCGGCAAGACCGCCTCGCAGCTCGGGGCAGGCTCATGCTGAAGACCCGGATCGCGACCGCGGTCGTGCTCGCCGTCGTCGTGCTGACCTTCCTCTTCGCCCTGCCGCCGGTGGCCGGAGTCGGGCTGATCGCGCTCCTGGTGCTGGGTGGCGCCTGGGAGTGGGCGCGGTTCGCGGGCTTTCAGCACACCGGCGCCCGGCTCGCGTTCACGGCGGCGCTCGCGGCGCTCGGTGCGCTCGCGTGGGTGGCGACGGCCGAGCGGTCGGCGTGGCAGGCCCTGATGGCCGTCGCGGCGCTCTGGTGGATGGTGGCATTCCTCTGGCTCTCGCTTCGACCTCACGCGATCGTGCGGCCAATGGTCGCGATCGCCGGCGTTCTGACCCTCGTGCCGACGTGGGTTGCGCTCGGCCGCCTGCTCCTCATCGAAACGCCGGTTCGCGGATCCCAGTACCTCTTCTGCCTGCTGCTCATCGTCTGGGCCGCGGACATCGGCGCGTACTTCGCGGGACGCGCCTTCGGGCGGCTCAAGCTCGCCCCGGCCGTCAGTCCCAACAAGACGTGGGAGGGGTTCCTGGGCGGCGTCGCGGGCACCGTGCTGGTCGCGTTCGCGGGCGCGGGCTGGTTCCACCTGCCGGCAGAGCCCTTCGTCGCGCTCGGCCTCGCGGTCGGGCTCGCCTCGGTGGTCGGCGACCTGACCGAGAGCCTCTTCAAGCGCTACGCGGGCCTCAAGGATTCGGGGACGCTGTTGCCGGGGCACGGCGGGGTGCTCGACCGGATCGACAGCATCACGGCGGGGGCGCCTTTCTTCGTGCTCGGGCTCGGCTGGCTCGGGGTGCTCGGGTGAGGCCGCGATGAGAACCGTCGCGGTACTCGGCTCCACCGGCAGCATCGGCGAGAGCACGCTCGATGTCATTGCCCGCCATCCGGAACGGTTTCGCGTGGGAGCCCTCACGGCCGGGCACCGCTGGCAGGCGCTCCTCGCGCAGTGCCTGAGGTTCCGCCCCGCCGTCGCGGTGCTGACGGATCCGACGCACGCGCTCGAGCTGACGGCCGGCCTTCGCGCGGGCGGGGTCGCGACCGAACTCCTGACGGGCGAGGCCGCGCTCGAGACCGCCGCGTCGCTGCCCGCCGTCGACACGGTGATGGCGGCCATCGTCGGGAGCGCGGGGCTCCTGTCGACGCTCGCCGCCGCGCGCGCGGGCAAGCGCGTCCTCCTGGCCAACAAGGAGGCCCTCGTGATGGCGGGGCGGCTCCTGCTGGAGGCGGTCGCGGCGGGCGGCGCCGAGCTCCTGCCCATCGACAGCGAGCACAACGCGATCTTCCAGTGCATGCCACCCGGACGCCCGGGCGTCCCGGCGGCGGGCGTCCGGCGCGTGTGGCTGACGGCCTCGGGCGGACCGTTCCTGCGGGTGCCGAGCGAGCAGCTCGAATCGGTGACGCCCGATCAGGCCTGCGCCCACCCGCGCTGGGCGATGGGCCGGAAAATCTCGGTCGATTCGGCAACGCTGATGAACAAGGGCCTCGAGCTCATCGAGGCCGAGCTCCTCTTCGGGCTCGCGCCCGGCGCCGTGGAAGTCGTGGTGCACCCGGAGAGCATCGTCCACTCGCTGGTCGAGTACGCGGACGGCTCGACGCTCGCGCAACTCGGCAATCCTGACATGCGCACCCCGATCGCCCATGCGCTCGCGTGGCCGGAGCGGATCGAGTCCGGTGTAGAATCCCTGGATCTCGTACGCCAGGGGGCGTTGCGCTTCGAGGCTCCGGACCGGAAGAAATTCCGGTGCCTCGCCCTGGCCGAGGGGGCTGCCCGTTGCGGCGGCACCACCCCTGCGATACTGAATGCGGCCAACGAGGTCGCTGTAGCGGCGTTCCTGGGAGGCCGGTTGAACTTTACGTCGATTGCCACGGTCATTGAACGCGTGCTTGAACGGCTGCCAGCGGCGACGGTGGGCAGTCTCGAGGACGTATTCGAGGCCGACCGCGCCGCGCGCCGGCTGGCGGCGGATCTCGCGGGCGAACCGACCGGGGCGGTTACATGAGATTTGTGGTGCAACTGATCGCGTACCTGATCGCGATCGGCATCCTGGTGTCGGCGCACGAGTTCGGGCACTTCTGGGTGGCCCGTCGCCTCGGCTTCAAGGTCCTGCGTTTCTCGATCGGCTTCGGCAAGCCCCTGTGGATCCGCACGGCCAGAGATGGCACCGAATACGCGATCGGCACGATCCCCTTCGGCGGGTTCGTGCGCATGGCGGACGAGCGCGAGGCGCCGGTGGCGAGCGAGGATGCCGCGCGCGCCTTCAACCGCCGGCCGATCTGGCAGCGGATCCTCGTGCTCCTCGCCGGTGCCGGCGCCAACTTCGTGTTCGCGATCCTGGCCTGCTGGGTACTCTTCATGCACGGCATCCCGGGCGAGCGCGCGGTGCTCGGGAGCGTCCGCGCCGACTCGATCGCCGCGCGTGCGGGTCTTCTGGCCGGGGACGAGATCGTGCGCGTCGGCGGCCGCGACGTCGCCACGCGCCAGGGCGCGGTGCTCGAGGTACTCAACCACCTGACCGACGACGGCCACCTCGAGCTCGGCCTTCGCAATGGCACCAGCACGCGCACCGCGACCATCGACATCCCGGCCAGCCAGCGCCGCGCGCTGACCGAACCCGGCGCCTGGTCGACGCTCGGCTTCTCCTTCACCGAGCCCGACCTCGCGCCGGTGCTCGGCGAGGTCGTGCCGGACGGCGCGGCGGCGGCCGCGGGACTCAAGACCGGCGATGAGGTCCTCTCCGTCGACGGCCACGCGATCAAGGACTACCGCGAATTCCGCACGCTCATCCGCGCCCGCGCGGGCGAGAGCGTTCCGCTCGAGGTACGCCGCGGCGTCGCTCACCTCCTGATCACCGTCGTGCCGCGCGCGAAGGCGGACCCGGGTGACCAGAGCGGCGTGCTGCACGGACAGGTGGGCGTGATCGGGGGCGGGGAGCCCGTGTACCCGGCGGCGATGCAGACGCTCGAGCGCTACGGGCCCATCGATGCGATCGGCGCGGCGCTCAGGTCCGTCGGTGAGAAGACCTCGATGACGACCACGTTCCTGTGGCGCATGGTCACGGGGCACGTCTCGATCAAGAACGTCAGCGGCCCGATCGGCATCTCGCGCTACGCGGGCTTCAGCCTGCTCGCGGGCTGGGACCGCTTCCTCGAGTTCCTCGCGATCATCAGCATCAGCCTCGGCGTTCTCAACCTGCTGCCGGTGCCGATCCTCGACGGCGGCCAGATCGTCTACCAGCTCGCCGAGGCGGTCTCCGGCAAGCCCCTCTCGGAGCGCGTCCAGATCCTCGGCCAGCAGATCGGCATCGTGCTCTTGGTGCTGCTGATGAGTCTCGCCGTCTACAACGACATCGCCTGGCAGTTCGGCTAGCCAGCGGTCTACAACAACATCTCCTCAAGGAATCACCTCCGCATGCGATCCCGGCTGGCCCTCGCCGTTGCCCTGGCTTTGAGCTCGGGCCTGACCTACGCGCAAACCCCGCCCGCGGAGCCGGGGGAGTTCACCGTGGGCGACATCAAGCTCGAGGGCCTGCAGAGGATTGCGGAAGGCACCGTCTACAACTACCTGCCGGTCAGCCTCGGGGACCGGATCACGCACCAGAAGGTCGACGAGGCGCTGCGTGCGCTGTACGCGACCGGCTTCTTCCGCGACGTGGAGCTTCGCCGTGACGGCAACACGCTCGTCGTCGCGGTGCGCGAGCGGCCCTCGATCGAGAGCTTCGAGCTCAAGGGCAACAAGGACATCAAGACCGAGGACCTGACGAAGAGCTTGAAGAACGTCGGCCTCGCGACCGGCAAGACCTTCGATCGCAGCGTCCTCGAGGACGTCAAGCAGTACCTGACCGACCAGTACTTCTCGCGCGGCAAGTACGCGGTGCGCATCGACACTAAGGTCGAGGACGTACCCGGCAACAAGGTCAAGATCGCGGTCGACATCAAGGAAGGCAAGCGCGCCAAGATCCGCCAGATCAACTTCGTCGGCGACACCAAGTACCCGCCGAAGGAGATCCTCGACACCCTCGAGCTCAAGACCCCGAACTGGCTCTCCTGGTACAAGCAGGACGACCGCTACTCGCGCGAGACGCTGACGGGCGATCTCGAGAAGCTGAAGTCGTACTACATGGATCGCGGCTACGCGAACTTCCAGATCGACTCGACCCAGGTCGCGATCGCCCCCGAGAAGGACGACATCTTCATCACGATCAACGTGACCGAAGGCGACGTCTTCACGGTCTCCGAGGTCAAGCTCGCGGGCACGATGGTGGTGCCCGAGTCCGAGCTCAGGAAGCTCGTCCTCGTGCAGCCGGGCCAGATCTACTCGCGCAAGCTCGCGACGACGACCCAGGAACTCATCAGCTATCGCCTGGGTGCGGCCGGTTACGCCTTCGCGAAGATCGAGCCCGTGCCGACGACCGATGCCGACAAGAAGACGGTGTCGCTGACCTTCTTCATCGATCCGGGCAATCGCGCCTACGTCCGGCGCGTCAACTTCAACAACACCTCGGCGATCAACGACGAGGTGCTGAGGCGCGAGATGCGCCAGCTCGAGGGCGCGTGGCTCTCGAACCAGGCGGTCGACCGCTCCAAGCAGCGCCTGCAGCGACTGCCGTACATCGAGAAGGTGGAGTCGGAGAACAAGCCGGTCGCCGGCACCTCCGACCTCGTCGACGTCGACTTCGACATCAAGGAGGGCCTGCCCGGCCAGTTCGGCGGCGGCATCGGCTACTCCGAGTCGCAGAAGTTCATCCTGAACGGCAACTTCACGCACTCGAACTTCATGGGAACGGGCGAGCGCGTGCAGGCGGAGATCAACGCCGGGCGCTACTCGAGCGTCTACAGCGTCTCGCAGACCGATCCCTTCACGACCATCGACGGCGTCGCGCGCACGCTCTCCGTGAGCTACCGCAAGACCACGCAGTTCGTGTCCTCGGCCTCGCAGTTCGCCACCACGATGCTGACCGGCGCACTCGAGTTCGGCTACCCGATCTCGGAGTTCCAGGGCCTCCGGTTCGGCGTCACGGCCTCGCGCGATGACCTCCTCGCGAGCGAGACCTCAAGCGCCCAGCAGGCCATCGACTGGGTCAGGAACAACGGCAACACCTTCACCAACACCGCAACCGTGCTCGATGGCACCGGTGCGACGACGACCTTCGACTTCTACGGCACGCGCTTCAACGTGTTCGAGGCGCTCGCCGGCTGGAGCTACGACTCGCGCAACCGCGCGCTCTTCGCCGACCGCGGCATGCGCACCAGCATCCAGTTCTCCTATGCGCTGCCGGGGACCTCGGTGCGGTACTACACGACCGCGCTCGACTTCCTGAAGCTGCAGCCGCTCTGGAAGGGCTTCACGCTCGCGCTCAAGGGCACGGTCGACTACGGCACCAAGATTGGCGACACGACGGCGCTGCCGCCGTTCCGCCAGTTCTACGGCGGCGGACCGGACACCATCCGCGGTTATCGCGAGAGCCGCCTCGGACCCAAGGACACCATCGGCAACCCCTACGGTGGCAACCTGCTGACCGTCGCCAACGCCGAGCTCCTCTTCCCGACCCCCGAGAAGTGGAAGGCAAACGTCAGGGTCAGCGCCTTCTACGACATGGGCAACGTGTTCTCGACCTGCTGCGTCAAGTTCGTCGGCCAGGACGGCATCACTCCGGTGACCTACAAGTTCAGCTACAGTGAACTCAAGCGCTCGGTGGGTATCGCGGTGCAATGGCTTGCCCCGCTTGGTATATTCCGCTTCAGCTACGCGGTCCCGTTGAATGCCAGCAACGGCAATGGCATCACCTGGCCCGACGAGCGCGAAGGGTTCCAGTTCTCGATTGGCTCGGCGTTCTGACGCCGGGACCGGTCTTCATTACTTAATGTTTCATTACAGGTCGGATTCACTATGCGCAGCACTCTCAAGACCCTGATCGCCTTCGGCCTTTCGAGCCTCGCGCTCGCGCCGATCGCCCATGCTCAGGCCCAGAAGATCGCCTACGTCGACTACCAGCGCGTGCTGTCGGAGTCCCCGCAGGCGAAGAGCGCGACGGCCGCGCTCGAGGGCGAGTTCGGCCCCAAGCAGAAGCAGCTCGAGGCCCAGCGCAAGGAGCTCGAGGGTCGCATGCAGAAGTTCGACCGCGAGCAGGCGACGATGGCCGAGGCCGAGCGCACCAAGACGCAGCGTGACCTGCGCGATTCGCAGCTCACCCTCGAGCGCCGCGCCAAGGAGTTCCAGGAAGACGTGCAGATGCGTCAGAACGAGGAACTGCAGCGCGTGCAGAAGATGATCATCGAGTCGGTGCGCAGCTACGCGCGCGCCCAGTCGCTCGACCTCGTGATCGCGCAGGGCGTGATCTACAGCTCCGATGCCGTCGACATCACCGCCCCGGTGATTGCGGCGATGCAGAGCAAGGCGGCCGCCGCGCCCGCCGCGGCCGCGGCCGCGCCGAATTCGGCGCCGCCGCCGAAGAAGTAACGCCACGCCGTCCGGCGCCGCCGTGGAGGACGTGACGCTCGGGCTGCTTGCAGCCCGGTTCGGCCTCGTCCTCCAGGGTGATCCCTCGACCCGGATTGTCCGGGTCGCCCGCCTCGAGGAGGCAGGCGAGGGGTCCTTGAGCTTCCTCGCCGATCCCCGCCACCGGCGGTTTCTTGCGAGCACCGGCGCGAGCGCCGTCGTCATCGACCCCAAGAGCGCCCCCGAGTGCAAGGTCAGCGCGCTCGTCACGGACAACCCGCGCGCCGCGTACGCGCGGATCGCCCGGTTCCTGAATCCCGACCCGCCGCTTGCACCCGGCGTGCACCCGAGCGCCGTCGTTGGCGCGGGCGCGACGATCGCCCCGTCGGCCGAGGTCGGACCGCTCGTCGTCATCGGTTCGGGCGCCTCGATCGGCGAGCGCGTGCTCGTCGGCCCCGGTTCCGTCGTGGGCCCGGGCGCGGTCATCGGCGATGACACGCGTCTTGCCGCGCGCGTCACGCTCTATGCGGGCGTGCGCATCGGCCGCCGCGGACTCCTGCATGCCGGCGCCGTGATCGGCGCGGATGGCTTTGGCATCGCGCAGGATCGCGACGGCTGGGTCAAGGTGCCGCAGCTCGGCAGCGTCGTCATCGGCGATGACGTCGAGGTCGGTGCCAACACGACGATCGACCGTGGCGCGATCGGCGACACGGTGCTCGAGGATGACGTCAAGCTCGACAACCAGATCCAGGTCGGGCACAACGTCCGCATCGGGGCGCACACCGCGATCGCGGGCTGCGTCGGGATCTCGGGCAGCTCCACCATCGGCAAGCGCTGCATGATCGGTGGGCAGGTCGGCATTGCCGGCCACCTCGATATCGCTGACGATGTGATCGTGCTCGGGCAGTCGATGGTCAGCGCATCGATCGGCAAGGCCGGGGTCTACGCCGCGGCGATCCCGGCGAGCG
>CAYNCY010000156.1:0-8073 GCA_964395195.1 uncultured Steroidobacteraceae bacterium | reverse complement strand
CAACGCGAGCGCCGCATCGAAGGGTTGCGCGACCGACGCCTCGACGCATTCGACGATATAGCCGCCCGCCAGCAGCCCCGCCTGCTCGCGCGCCGCGCGCGCGCGCCGCTCCTCGAACGACGTTGCAGACGCCAGCGTCGGGTCGACGACAGCGTCCCGCAGTCGTCGCGGCCCGCGCCCTTCGGCGATGAGGTCCCGCGCAAAGCGGACGGCACCGCCCCCGTCGTCACCGTCATCGAGCAGACGGTCGACGATCCCGAGTCCATGGGCCCGCGTGGCGTCGATCGTCGCGCCGCCGAGCATCATATCGAGCGCGACGCCCGGGCCGACAAGGCGGGGCAGGCGCTGCGTGCCACCGGAACCGGGCAGAAGGCCGAGCTTGATCTCGGGCAATCCCAGCGTCGCGGCTCGAGTCGCGCAGCGAAAATGGCTGGCGAGCGCGAGCTCGAGACCGCCGCCCAGCGTTGCACCGTGGAGCGCCGCGATCACGGGCTTGCTCAGTGCCTCGATTCGCAGCAGCACGTCATTGAGGAGCGGCTCGAGCGGTGGCGCATCGAATTCGCGGATATCCGCGCCCGCGACGAAGACCCGACCGGCGCCACGAATCACGATCGCGCGAACGGCGGGATCCTGCTCCGCGGCCACGACGGCCGCAAGCAGCGCCTGTCGCACCGGCTGGGCCAGCGCATTCACGGGCGGGTTCGTAATCGTCAGGATGGCGACGCCGTCGTCGACCTGACGGCTCACGGCGCCGGTCATTGGACCGCCCCCCGCATCTAGACGCGTTCCAGTGCGAGTGCGATGCCTTGCCCGACGCCGATGCACATGGTGCAGAGGGCCCGCCGGCCGCCGGTGCGGCCAAGCTGATAGAGCGCCGTCGTCGCAAGGCGCGCGCCGCTTGCGCCGAGCGGGTGGCCGAGTGCGATCGCGCCGCCGTTCGGATTGACGTGTGGCGCATCGTCCGGGAGACCAAGTTCGCGCAGCACCGCGAGCGCCTGTGCGGCGAACGCTTCGTTGAGTTCGATGACGTCCAGGTCCGCCAGTGACCAGCCGAGGCGCGCGAGGAGTTTGCGGGTCGCGGGGACCGGCCCCATCCCCATGATGCGCGGCGCGATGCCGGCAACCGCTGCGCCGATCACGCGCCCGCGCGGTGTCAGCCCGTGGCGCTTCACGGCCGCTTCACTCGCGAGCAGCAGCGCCGCCGACCCGTCGTTGACCCCGGAAGCGTTTCCGGCCGTCACGCTCCCGCCCTCGCGGAACGGCGTGCCGAGGCGGCCGAGCGCCTCGAGGCTGGTCGCACGCGGGTGCTCATCGCGATCAACCGTCGTCGACTCGCCCTTTTTGCCGGGAATCACCACCGGAACGATCTCGGCCGCGAGAACGCCGTTTGTTTGTGCCGCGAGCGCGCGTTCCTGGCTGCGCAGCGCGAAGCGGTCCTGGTCGGCGCGCAGGACCTTGAACTCGGCAGCGACGTTTTCGGCGGTTTCCGGCATCGAGTCGACGCCGTACTGCTTCTTGAGAAGCGCGTTCACGAATCGCCAGCCGATGGTCGTGTCAAACATCTGCACGTCGCGCGCGAACGCACTCGTCGCTTTCGCGACCACATAAGGAGCACGGCTCATGCTCTCGACGCCGCCGGCGACGACGAGGTCTGCCTCGCCGCTCTTGATCATCCGGGCGGCGATCGCGATCGCATCCAGCCCCGATCCGCACAGCCGGTTGATCGTCGCGCCGGGAACAGTATCCGGAAGGCCCGCCAGCAGTGTCGCCATGCGCGCGACGTTGCGATTGTCCTCACCGGCCTGATTGGCGCAGCCAAGGATGACATCGTCGATCGCACCCGGGTCGAGCCCTGAATTGCGACCGAGAAGCGCCTTGAGCGGAATCGCCGCGAGGTCATCCGGGCGCACCGTAGCGAGCGCTCCGCCATAGCGTCCGATGGGTGTTCGGATGGCGTCGCAAATGAACGCGTCTTGCATGTCGACCTGTCCTTCCTATTCGAGCTTCAGGAGCTGCGGCGCAGGCGGTGCGAGCGACCGCGTGCGTGCGCAATCACCGCGCCATCAGCGCCGGTGACCACCATGTCATAGAGTCCGGCCCGACCGCCGAGCCACTGCTCGCGCGCCGTGGCCGTCAGCTGATCGCCGAGCCGCGCCGGCGCAACAAAGTCGATGCTGACGCCGGCGGCGAGCGTCGGCTCGCCGTGGCTGTTGCAGGCGAAAGCGAAGGCACTGTCTGCCAGCGCGAAAATGAACCCGCCGTGGCAGATGCCATGGCCGTTGGTCATGTCGGCGCGCACGGTCATGGTCACCCGCGCCGTGCCAGGGCCGACCCCCGAGAGTTGCATGCCGAGGCCCTGCGATGCGCGGTCGGTCGCGTACAGGGCATGCGCCGCCTCTTCCGCCGATTGCTGGGTGGTGGTCGTCACCGGAACTCCACGCTCGGGATTGGGGTTAACTGCCGGTAAATCGCGCGGCGCGCTTCTCGGCGAACGCCGCCACGCCCTCGGCGTAGTCCTTCGACCAGCCGAGCTCGCGCTGCAGGTCGCGCTCGCGGTCGAGCGCCTGCTCGAGCGACGTGTTCCAGGCGCTGCGGATCGCAAGCTTCGTCGCGGCCAGTCCACGGGTCGGTGCGGCGGCGAGCTGCGCCGCCAGGGCATCGACCGTCGCCGCGAAGTCCGCATCATCGACACAGCGCCATATCAGGCCCCACTCGGCGGCCTCGGCAGCCGGCAGCTTGTCACCCAGCAGGGCGAGACCGAGCGCCCGCGCAGACCCTGCGAGGCGCGGCAGGAACCACGTGCCGCCGCTGTCGGGTACGAGCCCGAGGCGCGAAAACGACTGGATGAACGTCGCCGAGCGCGCGGCGATCACGATGTCGCAGGCGAGCGCGATGTTGGCGCCGGCACCGGCCGCGACACCGTTGACGGCAGCGACGACCGGCAATGGCAGGTTCGCCAGCGCCAGAACGAGCGGCTTGTAGTTCCGCTCGATCGATTCGCCGAGGTCGGCGCCCTTGCCGCCCGGCGAGACCGCGCGATCACCCAAATCCTGCCCGGCACAGAACCCGCGCCCTGCGCCCGTGATGACGAGCACGCGCGCGGCCTCGCCCGACAGCCGCGCGAGGGCATCCTTGACCTCGGCGTGCATGGCCGCCGTGAAGCTGTTGAGCTTGTCGGGCCGGTCGAACGTCAGCCGGGCGATTCCGCCCGATACCGCAAACTGGATGTTCTCGTACGCCACGTGCCGATTCCCTCGTTCCGTTACCGGGTCATTTCTCGTCGTAGCTGAGCTCGATCTCGCGGCTCGTCGGCTGCGCCTGGCAGCACAGTATGAAGCCCGCATCGAGCTCCCAGTCCTCGAGCGCGACATTGTGCGTCATCGTTGCGGAACCGCTGACGATTCGCGTGCGGCAGGTCGAGCAGACGCCGGCCCGGCAAGAGAACGGCAGGTCGAGCCCCGCGCGCTCGGCGGCATCGAGCACCGATGGATCCGTCGGCGCCATCGGAAAGCTCCGGCGCCGCCCGTCCTGGATGACCGTGACCGTGACGATATCCGCGGCAGGGCCGGCCGCCGGTTGCGCCGGCTGTGGCGAGGGCACGGGCGCCGAGGCGCTCGTGAATCGTTCGATGTGGATCGGCGCTGTCGCGCCAAGCGCCCGGAGCGCATCGCGGGTCGAGTTCACCATCTCGCCCGGTCCGCAGACGAACACCTCATCGACGGCGGCAGGGTCGAAGAGAACTCCGGCGAGCTCCTGGACCTTGGCGCCGTCCAGTCGACCGTTGAACAGCTCGATTTCCTGCGGCTCCCGGCTCATCACGAAGTGCACGGCGAGCCGGCCGAGGAACCGGTTCTTGAGTTGCAGAATGTCCTCGAGGAACATCGTCCGCGCCATCGTGCGATTTCCATAGACGAGCAGGAACCGGCTGTCCGGTTCGCGTTCCAGGATCGCTGTTGCGATGGACAGCACCGGCGTGATCCCGCTGCCGGCCGCGAAGGCAACGTACGACCGGCCGACCATCGCCGGTTCAGCGTGGAAGAACCGCCCCGTCGGCCCGAGTGCCTCGACGGAATCGCCGACCGTTGCGTGATGCGCGAGAAAATGCGACAGGCCACCTTCGCCCTGGACGCGGATGCCAAGGCGCAGCACGCCGTTCGGCGCGCCGTTGACGATTGAATACGTGCGCCTGACTTCACGCCCCCGCAAGGTCGCGCGGAGCGCAACGTGCTGCCCCGGCTTGAAGGCGTACTCGTCCTGGAACTCCGCGGGAATCGCGAGCGTGAGGCAGATCGCGCCATCCGCAGCGACCTCGCGGCTCAGGATCGGCAGCGGTCGAAAATTCAGATGCACTTGAAGTACTCAAATGGCTCGAGGCAATCATCACAGCGATGCAGCGCCTTGCAGGGCGTCGAACCGAAGCGGCTCGTCTCGCGCGTCCGTTCCGAGCGGCAGCGCGGGCAGCGGATCGGTGGCTCAGCGCGCCACAGGTGCCTCGGCGTCTCGACGGACTCGATGGGCGGGGCGATGCCATAGCGTTCCAGCTTCGCGCGCCCGGCGGCGCTGATCCAGTCGCTCGTCCATGGCGGTGACAGCACCTCGACGACGCTGACGTCCGTGAACTCCGCCGACTTGAGCGCCGCGCTGACGCTGTCCCGAATCACGATCGTCGCGGGACAGCCCGAGTAGGTCGGCGCAAGGCCGACCTCGATGGCGCGGCCCGACCCCGCCCGCACGTGCCGGATCACCCCGAGATCGATGAGGCTGAGCACCGGGATCTCGGGATCGGGAACGCCCGCAAGCACGTCCCAGGCGCGCTCTTCAGCGCGCCGGAGGGCGCTCGAGTCGGCGACCGGTGCGTTCACCAGGTGGCGCCCGGAAATGCGCGCGGCAGGTGCTGCATTTCCGCGAGGATGTAGCCGAGGTGCTCGCTGTGCGCGCCGCGCCGCCCGTACCAGCGGTAGGGTGCGTCGGCCGGACGCTTCAGCGTCGCCTCTACGAGGATCGCGCCGATGTGTTGCGACCAGCCGCGTTCAATCTCGGCGAGCGGCGGTGCGATGCCCGCGGCGACCAGCTCGCGATCGGCGTCCGTCTCGTCGAAGAGTTCCCGCGTGAACGGCCAGAGCCGGTCGAGCGCCTGCTGCACGCGCGCATGGCTCTCGTCGGTGCCGTCCCCGAGCCGCACGAGCCAGCTGGCGCTGTAGCGGAGGTGGTAGCGCATCTCCTTGATTGCCTTGGCAGCGATCGCCGCCAGTCGCTCGTCCGAGGACTGCTGCAGGCGCTGGTAGAGCTCGACCTGGAACGCATCGAACAAAACCTGCCGCACGATGGTGTGGCCGAAGTCACCGTTCGGCTGCTCGACCAGGGTGAGGTTGCGAAACTCGTGTTCCTCCCGGAAGAACGCGAGCTGATCCTCGTCACGGCCCCGCCCCTCCAGCTCGCCGGCGTACGCCAGCAGGTGCCGCGCTTGCCCGATCAAGTCGAGCGCCGTGTTCGCGAGGCCGAGGTCGTCCTCGAGTGCCGGCGCGTGTCCGACCCACGCACCGAGCTGCTGCGCCAGGATGAGGTTGCTGTCGGCGAGCTGCAGCAGGTGGTCGAGCCGCACGGCGCGCGCAGGACTGGCGGCGCTCACAGCGTCTTTACCTCTTCCGGAATATCGTAGAACGTCGGGTGCCGGTAGACCTTGTCACGGGCCGGCTCGAAGAATTCCTCGGCGTCGGCAGGATCGGACGCTGTGATGTCGGTCGAACGCACCACCCAGAGGCTGACGCCCTCGAGACGGCGCGTGTAGACATCGCGCGCGTGCTCGAGCGCCATGGTCGCATCCACGGCGTGGATGCTGCCGACGTGCTTGTGGTCGAGGCCGCCGCGGGCGCGAATGAATATCTCGTAGAGCGGCCAGTTCTGGGACACGGTCACGGTTCGTCTCCTTACGTCTAGACGAGGCTCAGGCAGCCTGCGACGGCGCGCTGGCGCGCTTCTTTTCGGCGTGGGCGAGCGCCGCCGCGCGCACCCAGGCGCCATCGGCGTGCGCCTTGC
This sequence comes from uncultured Steroidobacteraceae bacterium, assembly GCA_964395195.1. GTDB lineage: Bacteria > Pseudomonadota > Gammaproteobacteria > Steroidobacterales > Steroidobacteraceae > CAIKZZ01. The sequence goes on along the minus strand of CAYNCY010000156.1, from coordinate 2,037 downwards.
GCCGCGCCTCGAGGCGCTCGCGATTGCAGGGCCCATGGCCCTTCAGGATCTCGTTGAATTCGGTCCAGTCGATCGTGCCGAAGCGGTAGCACTGTGCCGCCGCGTCCCAGCGAAGCTCCGGATCGGGAACCTTGAGGCCGAGGTAGTCCGCCTGCGGAACGGTGAAGTCCACGAACTTCTGCCTGAGCTCGTCGTTCGAGAAGCGCTTGATCTTCCAGCGCATCGACTGCTCGCTGTGCTTGGAGTCATTGTCGGACGGACCGAACATCATCAACGACGGCCACCACCACCGGTTGAGCGCGGCCTGCGCCATGTCGCGTTGGGCATCGGTGCCCTTCGCGAGCCGGAGCATGATCTCGTAGCCCTGTCGCTGGTGGAAACTCTCCTCGCGGCACACGCGAACCATCGCGCGCGCGTACGGGCCGTAGGAACAACGGCAGAGCGGGATCTGGTTCATGATCGCCGCACCGTCCACCAGCCAGCCGATCGCACCGACGTCTGCCCAGGTCGGTGTCGGGTAGTTAAAGATGCTGGAGTATTTCGCCTTTCCCGAGAGCAGCTGGTCGATCAGCTGCTCGCGCGAGACGCCGAGCGTCTCGGCGGCGCTGTAGAGGTAGGCACCGTGGCCGCCCTCGTCCTGCACCTTGGCGATCAGGATGGTCTTGCGAAGGAGCGACGGTGCACGGGTGATCCAGTTGCCCTCGGGCAGCATGCCGACGATTTCGGAATGCGCGTGCTGGGAGATCTGACGGATCAGCGTCTGCCGGTAGCCCTCCGGCATCCAGTCCTTGGGTTCGATCTTCTCGTCGGCATCCACGCGCGCCTGGAAGCGCCCCTCGGGACCCGCTGCAACAGGCGCCGGCGGCTGGGTCGCCTCGGAATTCGGTACGTCGAGTCCCTGGGTGTACACGCAGACCTCCGCATTTTGATGCGCGCGCCAATCGTGACACAGAAAACTTAATCATTCAACTGTTTCTGTGTTATTTCGACCACGCTAGACTCGCCGCCGATGGGCACCGAGATTGCCGCCACCGCCGCTGCGCTCGTCACCCGCTTCCGGCGGCAGAGGCCGCTCAGGGGAGGCTCCCTGCTGGTCACGATCTTCGGCGACTCGATTGCGCCGCGCGGTGGCGCAATCACCCTCGGGAGCCTCATCGGCCTCGCCGCCCCCTTCGGCCTCAATGAGCGGCTCGTGCGCACGGCGATGGCACGGCTCGCCGACGATGGCTGGCTCGCGAACCGTCGTGTCGGACGGCGCAGCGAGTACCGCCTCTCGCGCTCGGGTCGTGAACGCTTCGCGGCCGCCACCCGGCAGATCTACGGCGTCCCCGACGTGCACTGGACCGGCGAGTGGACGATCGTACTGCTGCCGCGCCTGCGCCCCGCCCAACGCCTCGCCGCGCGCGAGACGCTGCTCTGGGCAGGCTTCGGCGAGGCGTCGCCCGGCGTCTTCGCGCACCCGGGGCTCCCGGCAGCGGACGTCGCGCACCTCAAACGCCGCTCGACCGCGCTAGGCGCGGCCATCGTGCTGTCGACGATGCCGGCGCCCGGGGATTCGAGTCGGAGCCTCGCGGAGCGCGGCTGGGATCTCGCCGATCTTGCCGCGCGCTACCGGCGCTTCATCACGCAGTTCACGCCCGTGGCCGAGGCACTCGGCGGACACGAGCCCGCGGCGCCCCTGCCGAGCTTTCTCGTGCGCACGCTCCTGATCCACGAGTACCGCAAAATTCACCTGCGCGATCCGCTCTTGCCGGCCGCGCTATTGCCGAGCGACTGGGTCGGCGCGGACGCCTACCGGCTTTGCCGGACGGTGTATGCCGGACTCGCTCCCGTCGCGGAGCGCCACCTCTCGATCCACGGCGCCCGCATCGACGGGCCGATGCCGGCCGCTGGCGCCGAGTTCTCCGCTCGCTTTGGTGGACTCGGCGACGATCGTCGCTGAGGTCGCCTCGTCAGGCCTTCCAGCCCTCGATCACCGCGACCCAGGTACTGAGGAACCGGTTCGCCTGGTGCCCGTCCATGACGCGATGATCGAGC
>CAYNCY010000155.1:0-8113 GCA_964395195.1 uncultured Steroidobacteraceae bacterium | reverse complement strand
ACGCGACCGGGAGCGCCACGCCGCCGACGTTTAGCGTCGCGGTGCCACGGCCGTTCGCATCCGCCGCCGTGAAGCTACCTGCGAGCGTCGCCGCGGCGAGCGGCGTTGTCGCGTTCGTGTCGGCGACACCGTTCGAAACTGCGCCGGTCGCATCGATGGTCAGGCGTCCGATGATCGCGAGGCGACGCTGGCTGGCGTCGATGCCGACGAGCCCGAACCCGTAGTCGCCCGCCATCGACGCCTGCGTGAACGCAGCCGGCGTCTGGACGAAGTACTGCGCCGAGCCGACGATCGGTGTGCCGTCGTTCTCCTGCATCTGGCCCGCATTCAGCGTGCTGATCGTGCCGAAGTCGAAAAGCTCGACGCCGGAGGCCGACACGACCCGGATCGTGCCGCGGTTCTGCGTCGTCGTCGTGCAGGTGCCGTCGGTCAGCGTCTCGCCGATGCGCGTGATCGCCTGGTCCTTGTAGTCATGGATACCGGTGATCGTGCCGTCGCTCGCGATGTTGAGGCTGCCCGCGCGGACCACCGGCTGCCCCTGCCGGAACCCCGTGAACAGGTAGCCGAAGTGTCCGAGCAGCACGCACGCCGTCTGCGGGTTGACGACCAGCGTCGCGGTCACGTTGGCGACCGCCGAGTTGGCGTCGGTAACCTGGAGCGTGAAGGTCTGCGAGCCGAGCGCCGTCGGGATTCCGGAGAGCGCGGTCGTGGCGGTCGTGCTGCCATCGAGCGTGAGGCCCGCCGGCAACGTGCCGGTCTTGACCACCCACGTGAACGGCGCGAGGCCACCCTCCACCGTGAAGTAGGCGGCGTAGATGATGTTGAGGTTCGCCGGGAACAGCACCGGCGCCGGGATGATCGGCGTGCCGTTGACCGTCAGCGTCACCGAGGCGATTTGCGTCGGGTCGGTGATCGAGGTCGCGGTCAGGGTCACGGTAATCGCGCCCGTGACCGGGGTCGGCGCCTGGTAGACGTACTTGGTGGTGGTGCTGCTCGAGGCGCTGCCGACGCCGGTCAGCGTCCAGGTCACGCCCTTGTTGGACGCATCGTTGCTGACGACCGCGTCGATCTCGAGGGTGGAGCCTGCCTCGACGACCGAGGTGCCGGACGGCGCTGTCAGCGAGACGCCGAGGCCGACGCCGACGGCATTGCTCGTGTGCTTGTGCCCGCAGGCGCTGAGGCCGGCGATCACCAGGACCGCGAGTAGCAGCTTCAACAGGCCGCTCCATCCGCCACCGGTCATGAACATCGCTCGCATCGTGTGTTCCTTAGTAGCGGCGGCGCACAGCATAGCGCCGCCCGTCGTCAGACGTTGAATCGGAAATGCATTACGTCGCCCTCGCGGACCAGGTATTCCTTGCCCTCGAGGCGCAATTTGCCGGCATCGCGCGCGCCCGACTCGCCGCGGCAGGCGACGAAATCCTCGTAACCGATGACCTCGGCGCGGATGAACCCCCGCTCGAAATCCGTGTGAATGACCCCGGCCGCCTGCGGCGCGGTGCTGCCCGTGTGCACCGTCCAGGCCCGGACTTCCTTCGGACCGACCGTAAAGTAGGTTTGCAGCCCCAAGAGCCGGTATGCCCCCCGAATGACCCGGTTGAGACCCGGCTCATCGAGTCCAAGTTCCGCAAGGAAGTCGGTCTTGTCGGCGTCCTCGAGCTGGGCGATCTCCGCCTCGATGGCGGCACAGACCGCGACCACCTGGGCCCCCTCTTGCTTCGCCCGCGCCTCGACGGCGGCCAGCATCGGGTTGTTGTGAAAGCCACCCTCGTTGACGTTGGCGATGTAGAGCACGGGCTTCATGGTCAGCAGGTGCAGCTCGCGGACGATCACGCGCTCCTGCTCGTCGAGGCCGAGCGCCCGCGCGGCCGTCCCCTGGTTGAGGCCATCGCGAACCCGCCGGAACACCGCCGCCGCACGCGTCGCTTCCTTGTCCTGGCCGCGCGCGGCCTTCTCGGCGCGCACCAGCCCCTTCTCCGCCGTGTCGAGGTCGGCGAGCGCAAGCTCGGTGTTGATCGTGTCGATGTCCGAGAGGGGATCCACCCGGCCCGCGACGTGGACGATGTCGTCGTTCTCGAAGCAGCGCACCACGTGCGCGATCGCATCGACCTCGCGGATGTTGGCGAGGAACTTGTTGCCGAGGCCCTCGCCCTCCGAGGCGCCCTTGACGATGCCGGCGATGTCGACGAACTCGACGGTGGTCGGCAGGATCTTCTCGGGGTTCGCGATCGCCGCGAGGATGCCGAGCCTCGGATCCGGCACCGGCACCACACCGACGTTCGGGTCGATCGTGCAGAACGGATAGTTCTCGGCGGCGATCTGCGCCTTGGTCAGCGCATTGAACAGCGTCGACTTGCCGACGTTCGGAAGTCCGACGATGCCGCACTTGATTGCCACGCTTGAGCTCCCTAGGCCGCCGGCTCGCGCCGGTGCAGGCCGTTCATTACTTTCTCGGCGCCCTCGGTGAGGAGCCTTGGTATCGCCGCTGCGCCCGCGCGGACCGCACCGTCGAGGAGCTCCTGCTCCGCTGCGGGTGCCCGGCGCAGCACGTAGTCGATCACCTCATCCGCGTTCGCGGGCCGGCCGATGCCGAGCCGCAAGCGCCAGAACCCGTCGCCGATCTGCGTGATCAGGTCCTTGAGACCGTTGTGCCCGCCGGAGCCGCCACCCTGCTTCAGGCGCACGACGCCGACCCCGAGGTCGAGCTCATCGTGCATCACGAGCGTCTCGGCGACCTCGATGCGCATGTAGTCGAGGAGCGCGCGTGCCGCCATGCCGCTCCGGTTCATGTAGGTCATGGGCTTCAAGAGCCACACCTCGCGCCCCGCGAGCGTGATGCGACCGACGTCGCCGTGGTAACGGGCGTGGGGTCGTACGCTCCCTGAGGAGTCGAGCGCCAGCCGGTCCACGCACCAGAACCCCGCGTTGTGGCGCGTGTCGGCGTGCTCGGGTCCCGGATTCCCGAGACCGATGATCAGCTTGATGGGCAGGCCGGCCATGGGCGAGGCTCGCGGCCGCCGAAAGCGACCGGGCCGCACCCGAGGGGGCGCGGCCCGGTGGCATCAGGCGACGGACGCGAGTTACTTCTTCGCGTCCTTCTTGGGCTCGTCCTTCTTCGCAGGCTCGGCAGCCTTCTTGTCGCCAGCCGCCGCGGCCGGGGCCGCTGCGGCCGCGCCCGGGACCGCTCCGGCTGCCGCCGGCGCGCCTTCCACCGCCGCTGCCGCCACCGGCACCTCGACTTCCTCCGCGCGCATCGCGTGCACGGCGACGATCGAGGGGTTCTTGCCACCCGCGAGTTCGATCGAGGTGACGCCGTCCGGAAGCTTGACGTCCGACAGGTGCAGCGACTGGTTGAGGTGCAGGCCCGAGACGTCAACCGACAGGAACTCCGGGAGGTCCTTCGGCAGACACTCGACGACGAGCTCGTTCCTGAGGTGCGACATCATGCCGCCCTCGGTCTTGACGCCAGGCGCCGCCGCCTCGCCAGTGAAGTGCAGGGGCACCGACAGCCGGATCGTCTCGTTCTCGAACACGCGTTGCAGGTCGACGTGCACGATCTGGTTCTTCCACGGGTGCCGCTGCACGTCGCGCAGCAGCGCCGCCTGGGTCTGATCGCCCACGGTGAGCTGCATGATCGAGCTGTAGAACTTCTCGTTCTCCATCGCGAGCTGCAGTTTGGTGTGATCGAGCGACAGCGCGCGCGGGTCGCGCTTGCCGCCGTACAGGATCGCGGGAACACGTCCGGCGTGACGCAGGCGGCGGCTCGCACCCTTCCCCTGGTCATCGCGGAATTCCGCGGTCAGTTCAAAAGACATCTTCATCACGGTCTCCTTGGAGTAACACCGGGAAAGGTCCGCGACCAGAACGATTCCCGATGCGTCACCCGGCGGCACAGCGCCGCCGGGAAATAAACTGTTGCTGCCTCAGTCGATGTAGAGCGAACTCACCGATTCCTCGTCACGGATCCGGCGCATCGTCTCGGCGAGCAGCCCCGCGACCGACAGCTGGCGGATCTTCGGGCACTGCCGGGCCTCTTCGCGCAGCGCGATCGTATCGGTGACGACGAGCTCATCGAGCACCGAGTTCGAGATGCGCTCGATCGCCTGGCCCGACAGCACCGGGTGGGTGATGTAGGCGACAACCTTAATGGCGCCCTCGTCCTTGAGCGCCTGCGCCGCCGTGCAGAGCGTGCCCGCGGTGTCGACCATGTCGTCGACCATCACGCAGCTCTTGCCCTCGACGTCGCCGATGATGTTCATGACCTTCGACTCGTTCGGGCGCGGACGGCGCTTGTCGATGATCGCGAGGTCCGCGTCGTCGAGGCGCTTGGCGAGCGCACGCGCACGCACGACGCCACCGACATCGGGCGAGACGACGATCATCTTCTCGTACTTCTGCTTCCAGGCATCGCCGAGCAGCACCGGCGATGCGTAGACGTTGTCGACCGGGATGTCGAAGAAGCCCTGGATCTGGTCGGCGTGCAGGTCGATCGTCAGCAGGCGGCTGACGCCCGCGCCCGCGATCATGTTGGCGACGAGCTTCGCGGTGATCGCGACGCGCGTCGCGCGCGGCCGGCGATCCTGGCGTGCGTAGCCGAAGTACGGGATCACCGCCGTGATGCGTCCCGCGCTCGCGCGCCGGCAGGCATCGGCCATCACCAGGAGCTCCATCAGGTGGTCGTTGGCCGGCGGCGAGGTCGCCTGCACGATGAAGACGTCGCGACCGCGCACGTTCTCCATGAGCTCGACCGTGACTTCGCCGTCGCTGAAGCGGCCGACCCACGCGCGGCCGAGCGGCATCATCAGGTGGCGCGCGATGTCCTGGGCGAGGCCCGGGTTCGCGCTCCCTGCAAAAACCGCCATTTGCGAATCGGACACTGACTGCTCCTAAGCAATCTCGACCGCCGTCGGTCCACATAAGTGGCTGGGGCGGAAGGATTCGAACCTTCGCATGGCGGAATCAAAATCCGCTGCCGTACCGCTTGGCTACGCCCCAACCGCAACCCAGAAGCCGTTCCGGCTAGCGCGCCTCGCTCTGCTCGGCGGCTGCGCGCGCCGCGAGCGGCGACCGCGCGAGCCCCCGTGCAACCATTCCCGTCCAATCCGCCGGCAGACCCGCAAGCGCCGCGTGGGCGCCACTCTCGGTGCCGAACGCGGCGAACACGCACGCGCCGCTTCCGGTGAGTCTCGCAGCGCCGCGCGCACCGAGCCACTCGAGCGCCGCGCGAACGGCGGGATGCCGCGCCGCGACGACGGGTTCGAGGTCGTTGCGGCCGGGAAGCGCGCGCGCGTACCAGTCCGACGAAAGGAAGCCGGGTATTGTGATGACGGGAGAATTTCTTGTCAATTCAGGTGCCTGGAATGCCTCGGCGGTCGGCGCGGCCACGCCCGGGAACACGATCGCGAAGGCGGCAGGCGGCACGTCGGCGGGCTCGAGGTGCTCGCCTACTCCACGTGCGAGAGCCGTGTATCCGCGCACGAAGAGCGGTACGTCCGCGCCGAGCTCGAGCCCCCATCCGGCCAACCGGTCCGTCGAAAACCGAAGGCCCCACAAGGCGTTGAGCGCCACGAGGGTGGTCGCGGCATCCGAGCTGCCTCCGCCCATCCCTCCACCGACCGGAATATGCTTTTCGACGACGATATCGACGCCAAGGTCGAAGTTAGCGGCTTTTGTACGCAAGATCGCCGCCGCTCGCACCGCGAGGTCATCGGCGGGATCCCAGCCGGTCGGAGTGCCCGATCGGGCGATCACGCCGTCGCGCCGAACGCGGAAATACAGCCGGTCCTCGAGGTCGACGAGCTGGAACAGGGTCTGCAGCTCGTGGTACCCGTCCGGGCGTCGGCCCGTGACGTGCAGGAAGAGGTTGAGCTTGGCGGGCGCCGGCCACGGCGCATCGCTCACGGCGAACCCACCTGCCAGCTCGAGACGAGCACGCGGATCTCGGTGCCCGAACGGCTGAGCGTCAGCCGTCCGGGCAAGGGCGCGGGCGCCGCGGCGACCGGGCTGAAGTCGGACAGGGTGACCGTCCACCCGGCCTGGGTGAATCCCGTCGCCGTGGCCACGCTCGGCGCGGCGGGATCCGGCACGCCGAGCAGCCAGAAGCGCAAGGGCTCGATCGGCAGCGGAAAGCCGAGGCGCATCGCGAGCTCGGACTCGAGCGAATCGAAGGGCGCGGCAATCTCGAGCGGCGGACGGGAACCTGTCTCGATGCGCACGGCCGTTGCCGAGCGCGTGATGTGGGCGGAACCCGCACCGAGCGGGCCGCGCACGTCGATCTCACCCGCGCCACCGGCCTCGCGCCAGTCGAAGCTGGCGCTGAACCCCTCGGCTGCCGCGCGCACCGCGACCCGTCCGCGCGCGCGCCAGTCGCCGACCGAGACGAGGAGCGCGCGCGTCTCGGCCGAGGGGATTGCGGCGGGAGGTGGCAGCGTGTGGCAGGCCGCGAGGGCGGCGAGCGCCACGGCGAGCGCAACGCGGCGGATCACGGCTGCTGGCCGGGATGGCGCGCGAGAGCGTCCTTCAAGTGCGCATCGTCCGGGGAGCGCTCGAGCGCTTCACGCCAGGTCTTCTGCGCGGCGTCGCGATCGCCCGCCGACCACTCGGCCTCGCCGACGTGCGTTGCGATCTCCGGATCCGGGTCGCTCGCGTAGGCGCGCTTCAGCCAGTCGAGCGCCTCGGTCGTCTGGCCGCGGCGATAGAGCACCCAGCCGAGGCTGTCACGGATCGCCGGGCTGTCGGGGCGCGCAGCGAGCGCGGTGCGGATGCGGCTCTCCGCCTCCGGCAGCGCCAGCGAGTGCTCCGCGAGCGTGAAGCCGAGCGCGTTCTGCGCCGTCGCATCCTCGGGTCGCGTGCGCGCAAGCGCGCGCAGTTCCGCGACCGCGCGCCCCACCTTGCCGCCGCGCTCGAGCACCTCGGCGCGGGCGTAGCGGAACTCCTCGCGATCCGGATAGCTCGCGATCGCACGGCCGAGGAGGCCGAGCGCTTCGTCGCCGCGCCCGTACTCGGAGAGAATCTGCGCACGGCCCGCGGTCGCCGCGACCCGGTCCTCGGGGACGTTCGCGACGAAATCATCGAGCTGGCGGGCGGCCATGTCGGGCAACCCGGCGGACAAGAGCAGCCGGTACGCGCGCAGCTGCGCGGGCACCGCGCGGGACCCGGAGGTGACGCGCGTGTAGAGGCGCACCGCCTTCACCTTGTCGCCGCGACGATCGGCAACCACGGCGAGGCCGTAGAAGGCCCGATCGGTGTTGCGGCCGGTGGCGAGCATCTCGGTGTAGCGATTGGTCGCCTCGTCCCAGCGGTGAGCGTCGAGATCGAGGCTCGCGAGGCCCTCGAGCGCCTCCGCGCGCGCGTTCTTGCCGCGTGCGAGGTCCTCGAAGAACGGGCGCGCCTCGGCCTGGCGGTCGCAGGCCGCGAGCAGCCAGGCGTAGACGAGCCGGTCACCGTCACCTGCCTCCGCGGCGAGCGCGCCCGCTTGGGTCAGGCCGCGCGTGCAGTCGCCGCCGGCGATCAGCGCGCGGGCCTCGAGCCAGCGGGCCTCGCGCCAGACGGGCTTGAGCGCGAGCCCACGGTGGAGCGCCGTCAGCGCCGTAGGCGAGTCCCCGGCGGCAAGTGCGAGCGCCGCGTGCGCGTAGGCCGCCTGCGGCACCTCCGGATAGCGCGCGGCCAGGAGCCCGACAGTCGCCGCGGCGCCCGCGTCGTTGCGAAGGTCGCCGAGCGACTCCCCGAGTGCCGTGAACGCCTCCGCCGGCGAGGGATAGGCGGTCTCGATGAGCTTGGTGAACTGCGCCGCAGCGTCGGCCCGCCGGTCGAGCAGCAGGAGCGCCACCGCATCGAAGCGCAGGGCCACCTCGCTCTTGGGGTCGCGCACCAGCCACGCGCGCGCGATCTGCTCGAGCTCGCTGTCCTGGCCGTGTTCGAAGGCGATGTGCGCGCCCCGCTCGGCGATCTTGGCATCGCCGCTCTCGGCCGCCGCCAGCCGGTATTCGCGCGCGGCGAGGTCGAATTCAGCTCCAACATCCTCGCCTACTATGCCAAGAACGCCGAGCGCTTCCTGGCCCCGGTGAAGCTCGATCCGACCCTCGGTGAGGGACACATGGAGAGCAGCCCGATT
>CAYNCY010000154.1:0-8149 GCA_964395195.1 uncultured Steroidobacteraceae bacterium | reverse complement strand
CGGCAGCACCATCATCAGCAACGTGATGACGGGTGTCCTCAACTGGCTCGGTGGCAAGAGTGCCGCGGAGATCGTGACCGTTCCGCACATCCACCACCAGTACGTGCCGGACGTCGTGGTGTTCGAGACGGGCGCGCTGACGCCCGAGGAGCGCGCAGCGCTCGAGAAGCGCGGCCACAAGCTGCGCGAGTCGTCGCGGCAGTGGGGCAACACGCAGGTCGTGACCTGGGATTTTGCGAGCGGCAAGGTCGAGGCGGCTTCCGATCCGCGCGGCTTCGGCGCGGGTCTCGTCTACTGACCTCAGGCAAATCCATGCCCACCGCGCTCGCAGTCTCGATGCTGACGGCGATCGGCTGCTGCCTCGCGGCCGCAGGCGTCCTCGGCGCTGCGCTCGGCGCCTGGCAACTGATCGGCTGGGTGTTCATCGGCGGCGTTCCCGTCGTCGCGGAGGTGTGGCGTCATTCGGGAATGACCGGCACCTTCTTCGTGGCGTTCTTTCGCTGGCTGCCTGCGATCCTCGGCGTCGGCATCGTCCTGCACCTGCTCGTCGCGTGGCTTGGCGTTGGCCTCGTGACCCGGCGCCGCTGGGCCTGGCGCGGAGCGTTCGCGTTCGGCGGCCTGTGGGCTCTCGTCGCCGTCATCGCCTGGCTCGTGGCGCGCCGGGCGCTTCAGGATCTCGCCGACGTGGATCCCACGCGCGCGATATTCGCGCACGCGGCGGAGGTCGTCTCAAGCGAGGTCGCCATTCTCGGCGTCGTTCTCGGCGCCTTCCTCGTGCTCTTCCTGCTGCAGCCGGCGGTGCGCGCGCAGTTCAGGTCTGGCAGCTAGGGCACCAGTAGGTCGAGCGCTGGCCCTGGACCAGCTGCCGGACCGGCGTCTTGCACACCCGGCACGCGAGGCCCGCGCGCTCGTACACGAAGAGCTTCTGCCGGAAGTAGCCGGGTCCGCCGTCGGCGTTCACGTAGTCGCGCAGCGTCGTTCCGCCGACCTTGATCGCGGCCGCGAGCACGCGCTTGATCGCGCCGACGAGGCGGCCGACCTCGGCGCGATTCAGCCGTCCTGCGGCGCGCCGGGGGCTGATGCGCGCACGGAACAGCGCCTCGCTCGCGTAGATGTTGCCGACGCCGACGACGACGAGCGCATTCATGATCAGGATCTTGATTGCGACGCGCCTGCCGCGTGTCGCTGCCCAGAGGTACTCGGCGTCGAAGGCGGCCAGCAACGGTTCCGGCGCGAGGCGCTTCAGCAGCGCGTGCTCGCCCGGATCGCCCGTCACCAGATGCATGCTGCCGAAACGCCGCGGGTCGTTGAAGCGGATCGAGCGACCGGAGTCGAGCTCGATCTCGACGTGGTCGTGGACGAGCGGCGGCGCGTCGTTCGGGAGGACCCGGAGGTTCCCTGACATCCCAAGGTGGACGAGCAGGGTCCCCCGGTCGGTCCGTATCAGGAGGTACTTCGCCCGCCGGCCGACGGTCGAGATGCGCCCTCCGGTGAGCTCGGATTCGAAGCTTGCCGGGAGTCGCCACCGCAAGCGACGCTCCCGGACCCGGACGGCAACGATCCGCCGCCCCCTCAGGAGGGGTTCCAGCCCGCGGCGCGTGGTCTCGACTTCGGGCAATTCAGGCATTTTCTGACCGCGGTGCGCAGGTTGAGGGCTTGGGACGGGATGCCCATCGCAAATCGGGGAGACCGCCCCCAATCTGAGCATAGTCCGCAGGTTGACGGGAGCGGGGCCGCTGTATAGTGGCCGCCCGAATAGACCGGCCGCGATTCCCGCGGCAGCATTGCAATCCCAAGCCCGGAGTATTGCCTACGTGAACCTCGACTTCCTGTACGGCCTGGTGCATCTCAGTTTCTGGGGCTACGTGCTGGTCACGTTCCTGCTGGTCCAGGTCACGATGCTGGCGGTGACCCTCTATCTGCACCGCGACGCCGCGCACCGCGCGGTCGACCTGCACCCGGCGCTTCGGCATTTCTTCCGGTTCTGGATCTGGGCGACTTCCGGGATGATCACCGGCTAATGGGTCGCCGTGCACCGGAAGCACCACGCATTCTCGGACGTCGCCGGCGACCCGCACAGCCCGGTCATGCTGGGCCTCAAGAAAATCATGCTCGAAGGCGCCGAGGTCTACCGCGAGTCCGCGCGCGACCCCGAAATCGTCGCCAAGTACGGCCGCGGCACGCCGACCGACTGGCTTGAGCGCAACGTCTACGCGAAGCACCGCAACCTCGGCATCGTGCTCCTGGTGCTCACCGACCTCGTCGTGTTCGGTGTCCCCGGGATCATCATCCTGTCGATCCAGCTGATTGCGATGCCCCTCCTGGCGGCGGGCGTCATCAACGGTCTCGGCCACGCCGTCGGCTACCGGACCTTCGAGTGCGACAATGCGGCCCGCAACCTCGTCCCCTGGGGCCTGATCACGGGCGGCGAGGAGCTCCACAACAACCACCATGCCTTCCCGTCGTCGGCGCGTTTCTCGATGCGTCCCGGCGAGTTCGACATCGGCTGGGCGTTCCTCCGCATCTTCTCGGCGCTCGGCCTCGCCAACGTTCGGAAGGTCGCGAACCGCGCGCTGCCGTCGGCGCCACGCCCGATCGTGGACCTCGAGACGGTGCGCACCGTCATCACAGCGCGCATGGACGTGCTCAGGAACTACGCGCGCACCGTTACGCTCCCCGTCCTCAAGGCCGAGGCCGCGGCGAGCGCCGGTCGGCTCAGCGTCCGGGTCAAGCGCCTGCTCGTCAGGCACCCGAGCCTCCTCGATGCCGGCGCGCGTGCGCGCCTTGATCAGGTGCTCGCGGAAAACGCCGTGCTCAGGACCGTCCACGAATTCCGCGACCGTCTCGCGGTGCTGTGGAGCGGCTCGATCGGCAACAACGACCGGCTCACGCAGCATCTGCGCGAGTGGATCCGCGAGGCCGAGGCGAGCGGCATCGAGCGCCTGCAGGAATTCGCGCGGGCCCTCAAGGGCTATCAGCTGGCGGCGGGAGCGGCTGCGGCCGCCTGAGCGTCCGCGGATGACAGGGTGCGGGGATCCCGCACCCGGACGGGACTTCGCGTCCCGTCAGGTAGCGCCGGCGGCGCTCCTTACTTGATCTTCGATTCCTTGTACGCCACGTGCTTGCGCACGCGCGGGTCGTACTTCAGCACTTCCATCTTCTCCGGATGGAGGCGCTTGTTCTTGGTGGTCGTGTAGTAGTGGCCGGTTCCGGCGCTCGACACGAGCTTGATCTTGTCACGCATGATTTCTGCTCCTGGCGTCCGGGCTCAGATCCGCTCGCCGCGCGCGCGCATCTCGGCGACGACCACGGCAATACCGCGCTTCTCGAGCGTCCTCAAGCCACGGGTCGAGACGCGCAGCGAAACCCAGCGCTTCTCGTCCTCAAGCCAGAAACGCTGCGTGTGCAGGTTCGGAAGGAACCGGCGACGGCGCTTGTTGTTGGCGTGCGAGACCGTGTTACCCACGATCGGCTTCTTGCCGGTGACCTGACAGACTCGTGACATGGACGCATCCTGAACCGGCCGCAAAGGGCCGGAGAGCCGCGTATTTAACCAGCCAGTCCGCCCGGATGCAACCGAGCCGGCCCCCCTGACCCGGCCCCCGGGGGGCGGCAGGGGTCGGCTCAGCAGATACCCCGTTCCGCGAGGCTGACGCAGACCCCGTCGCCGACGATCACGTGGTCGACCACCCGGATGTCGACCAGCGCCAGGGCATCCCGGAGGCGGGCGGTGATCGCCTCGTCTGCCCGGCTTGGCTCCGCGACGCCCGAGGGGTGGTTATGGGCCAGGATCACGGCCGCAGCCCGCCGGGCGAGCGCCTGTTTCACGACCTCCCGCGGATGAACGCTCGCGCCATCGATCGTGCCCTTGAAGAGCTCCTCGAAGCCGATCAGCCGGTGGCGGTTGTCGAGGTACAGGCAGCAGAAGACCTCGTGGTCGCGGTCCCTGAGCTGGGCCAGCAGGTAGTCGGCCGCGAGCCGCGGGCTCGTGAGAGGCGGCCCGGCATACAGGGTCTCGAGGTGCTGCCGCCGCCCGAGTTCAAGCATCGCCTGCAGCTCCACGTAGCGGACCGGCCCTATGCCCGGGCAGCGCGCGAGGTCGGCGGGCAGGGCGGTAAAGAGGCCCCGGAGCGAGCGAAACTCCACGAGGAGCCGGCGCGCGAGGTCGACCACGTTCTGGCCCTGGCGACCGACGCGCAGCCATATCGCCACGAGCTCGGCATCGCTCAAGGCGCCGCTCCCGAGCCTCAGCAGCTTTTCGCGCGGGCGTTCGGCGCGCGGCCAGTCGGAGATTTTCATGACCCAAGTCTCAGTTCGAAGGGGCCCGCGGACGAGCGGGGTAATTGCCGGCATCGGGCTATTTGTAGGGTCCCGCCATAACCGTCGGTTCTCGCAGCCGTGAAGCCAAGCCTTGGAAGCAACGGGGTTTGGGGCCGATAATCCGGCCATGAGCGCGCCCCCGACCCCCTCCGCACCCCGCCGAATCCTCCTTGGGATCTCGGGCGGCATTGCGGCGTACAAGTCGGCGGAACTCGTCCGGCGACTCAGAGAGCGCGGTGCCGAAGTGCAGGTCGTGATGACCGACGGCGCCAAGCGTTTCGTGACCCCGCTGACCTTCCAGGCGCTCTCCGGCCGGCCGGTTCGCGACGATCTCTGGGACGAAGCGGCCGAGGGCGCGATGGGACACATCGAACTCGCGCGCTGGGCCGAGCTCGTCGTGATCGCACCGGCCAGTGCCGATGTCATCGCGCGACTCGCAGCGGGTCGAGCGGATGATCTGCTGACGACGCTCGCACTCGCGACTGCAGCGCCTGTCTGGGTGGCGCCCGCGATGAACCGGCTGATGTGGGCGAATCCGGCGACGGCGGCGAACGTCGCGACACTCGCCGCGCGCGGAGTGCGGATCGTCGGGCCCGCCGAAGGTGACCAGGCCTGCGGCGAGACCGGGCCCGGGCGAATGCTCGAAGCCGAGGAGATCGCCGCACTCATCTACGCGAGCGAGACGCAGGGCGTGCTCTTTGGCCTCAACCTCGTGATCACGGCAGGCCCGACGCGCGAGCCACTCGATCCCGTGCGCTTCATCAGCAACCGGAGCTCGGGAAAAATGGGCTTCGCCGTCGCCGCGGCGGCGCGAGATGCGGGCGCACGCGTCACGCTGATCACCGGGCCCGTCGCGATTCCGTCCCCGCCCGGCGTCACGCGCATCGATGTCGAGACGGCGGCGCAGATGTACTCGGCCGTGCACGCGGCGGTGGCCGACGCACATATCTACATTGGCGCGGCGGCGGTCGCGGACTACACGCCGACGGCCTGCGCGACGCAGAAGATCAAGAAGACGAGCGACTGCCTCGAGCTCTCGCTGCAGCGGGCGCCCGACATCCTCGCGTCGGTCGCGGCGCTCGCACGCCGGCCGTTCACGGTCGGCTTCGCCGCCGAGACCACCGACGTCGAGAAGCACGCGCGCGACAAACTCGCGCGCAAGCACCTCGACATGATTGCCGCGAACGAAGTCGGCGCCGACCGCGCTTTCGATCGCGAGGATAATGCGCTACTCGTGCTGTGGCCGGGCGGCCGCCGCGAACTCGAACTCAAGTCGAAGTGCGATCTCGCCCGCGAGTTCATCGCGATCGTCGCCGAGCGGTACCGCGACGGCCGCCGCCAGAGCGCACCGCGCCCTTCGGTGATCGCCGCCCTCTGAGCGGCTCGCGCTCCCCGCGCCGCGCCCCGACCGGTTAAACTGGCCGGATGCGTTCCATGCAAGTAAAGATTCTCGACCCGCGGCTCGGCCGCGAACTGCCGTTGCCGGCCTACGCGACCGAGGGCTCGGCAGGGCTTGACCTGCGCGCCTGCCTCGATGCGCCACTGACGCTGGCGCCGGGTGAGGCGCAGCTCGTGCCGACCGGACTTGCGATCCACGTCGCCGATCCCGGGCTCGCCGCCGTGATCCTTCCCCGCTCCGGGCTCGGCCACAAGCACGGCATCGTGCTCGGCAATCTCGTGGGGCTGATTGATTCGGACTACCAGGGCCAGCTGATGGTGTCGGCCTGGAACCGCGGCAGCCAGGCCTTCACGATTGCGCCCGGGGATCGGATCGCGCAGCTCGTGGTGCTCCCCGTCGTGCAGGTGAAGCTGGAAGTCGTGGAGGCGTTCGATGCGAGCGAACGCGGCAGCGGGGGATTCGGGAGCTCGGGCCGGGCCTGAACCCGCGGGCCGGTGTCAGGGATTGCGTGCCGGCTGCGCTTCGCGCGTGTAGTCCGCTTCGATCTTCTTGAGTTCGCGGAAGCGCGCGATGTCGCTCGTGAATTGCGCCTTGAGGCGCGCCAGCTCCTGCTGCTTGACCTCGAGGTTGCGCTCCTGCGTCGCGATGTCGGTCGTCGAGCGCACCAAATCCTCGGCGAGGCGTTCCGGTAGCACCGGCGCGTTGGGCGCCGTGTTGTACGGTCGGTACTTCTGCACGGTGTCCTCGAGCTGGCGCTGGCGCGTCCGCAGCTGGTCGAGGTAGGCGCTCGTGACGCGAGCCTGGCCGTCGAGGATGTCCGCGCGCCGGTCCCGGAGCGCCTCGATCTCCTGCACCGTCAGGTAGGTCGCGAGCAGGTTCTTGTCGCGCTGGCGCGCCTGCGCGGCAGTCTGCTGCGCATGCTCCTCGGCCGTGCGCTTGGCAGCCTCGGCAGCCAGCTGCTCAGGGGTCCGCTTGCCCGGAATCGTGCCGACCTGGACGCCCTGCGAGTTGAGGATCGTCTTTTCCTGGTCGGCGTACTGCGGCGGCACCGCGTCGCCGTAGTGAACGATGCCTTTCTCGTCAGTCCACTTGTAGACCTGCTGCTTGGAGCCGCCGTCGCGCGTCGCCGCGTTCGCGGTCAGGCACACGCAGACAAGCAAGGCGGTGGTCAGGACCAGAGGGGGGTGACGGAGCATATGGCTCGGCAGTTTGCCGGGAATCGGCCCGATTGTGCACCTCCGGGCGCCGGCCTTCGAGAGGTCCGTCACGCTTGCGCCTCAGGGAGCCGGGGGGCGGCGCCATACTGCGCCTGGTAGGCCTTCAGGTCGGCGAGCGCCGCGGCTCCAACCCCCCGGTCCCAGCGTTCGAGACCGCCGATGAGTTCGGTAAGGGAGAGGATCGAGACGACCGGCAGGCCGAACTGCTGACGGACTTCCTGGACGGCCGATAGATGGCTTTCGCGGCCGCGCTCCTCGCGATCGAGCGCAAGGAGGACGCCTGCGGGCGTAGCGCCGGCCGCCGTGATGATGTCGATGGATTCGCGGATCGCGGTGCCGGCCGTGATCACGTCATCGACGATGAGGACGCGCCCCGCGAGCTTGCGACCGACGATACGTCCGCCTTCGCCGTGGTCCTTCGCTTCCTTGCGGTTGAAGGCATAGGGGACGTCGCGGTCGTGGAGGTCGGCGAGCGCGGATACGGTCGCGGTCACGAGCGGAATGCCCTTGTAGGCAGGCCCGAACAGCATGTCGTACTCGAGCTCGGCGTCGGTCAGGGCCGCGGCGTAGGCGCGGCCGAGCCCGGCAATGGCGCTGCCGGTGTCGAAGAGGCCGGCGTTGAAGAAGTACGGACTCTCGCGGCCGGACTTGAGCGTGAAACGCCCGAAGCGCAGCACGCCGAGGCGAAGCGCGAGTTCGAGGAATTCGGTTTGATGGGTACGCATGTTGCGTGCGTAGTGTCCGATGAAAGCCGCGCGCGGACAAGCCGCGGTGGCTGCTTGCTATGATCACGCGCATGCGCATCGCGACCCTCAACTGCAACGGCATTCGTGCTGCCGCCCGCAAGGGCTTCTACGACTGGTTGCCTCGCCAGGATGTCGACGTCTTCTGCCTGCAGGAGACGCGCTGCCGCGACGAGGACCTCGCGCCCGAGCATTTCAGCCCCAAGGGCTACCACCACCACTGGCTGCACGCCGCGAAGCCCGGCTACAGCGGCGTGGCGATCTACTCGCGGCGCAAGCCCGACAAGGTGATCCGCGGCTTCGGCTCAAAGGAGTTCGACACCGAGGGGCGGTACCTCGAGGCGCGCTTCGGGAAGCTCTCCGTGGTGTCGCTGTACCTGCCGTCCGGCTCCTCGAGCCCGGAGCGCCAGGCGGCGAAGATGCGCTTCCTCGGCGAGTTCCTGCCGCACCTCGAGCGCCTCAAGCGCTCG
>CAYNCY010000153.1:0-8184 GCA_964395195.1 uncultured Steroidobacteraceae bacterium | reverse complement strand
AAAGCCAAGGGCGCCGCCGCCGGAGGTAGCTACTGATGTCGCACCTCATGCGTAGTCTGCTCGCCGTCCTCCTCATCGCCTCGCTCGCCGGCGCCGTCGTCGGCTGCGGCAACGGTACGGAGTCGCTGAAGGCCGAACTCGAAACGATGAAGAAGCGCCCGGGCGGCCGCATCGAGCCGATCCCCGAGATCAAGCCCTACGAATCCTTCGTCTACGACCCGAGCCAGCTGCGCTCGCCGTTCCAGCCGAGCGTGCCGGTCGCGGCGCCGGGCTCGGGCGGAGTGCGGCCGGACGCGCGCCGTAACCGCGAGTTCCTCGAGGGTTTCTCGCTCGACACGCTGAAGATGGTCGGCACGCTCAAGCAGAACGGCCACGTCTTCGGACTCGTGCAGACGAAGGACGGATTGATTCACCGGGTGTCGCCCGGCAACTACGTCGGCCAGAACGACGGTCGCGTAAGTACGGTCACGGATTCAAAGATCGCTGTCGTCGAGATCGTGCCGGATGGGCTGGGCGGGTACATGGAACGCACAGCCGCCATCACGCTCGGGACCAACTGATTGCTACGGGGAGTAGTGGGAATGAATGCCAATATCGGGCCTGTTACCGCCGCGTCGCGCGCCAGGAGTGCGGGCCTCGGCTTCGCAGTGCTCGCACTTTTCCTCGGGCTCGTGCCCGTCAGCGCGACCCTCGCGCAAGCGCTCGTCAACCGGCTCGAGTCGGTCGATGTCACGACACTGCCGGGCCAGCAGGTCCAGCTCAAGTTCCACACCTCGGGACCTGCGCCGCAGCCCTTGTCGTTCACGATCGACAAGCCTGCGCGTATCTCGCTCGACCTTCCGGGCGTGACGCTCGCGCTCCCGAACCGTCGCATCGACGTGAAGTCGGGCGGCGTCGACAGCATCGTTGCCGGTGAAGGCAGCGGCCGCACGCGCCTCGTCCTCAACATGGACGCGCTGCAGCCCTACGACACGCGCGTCGATGGCAACACGATCGTCGTGACGGTCGGCCAGAGCCGCAACGGCGCCGCCGTCCCCGTCTCGAGCAGCACCGTCGCCGCCGCATCGAGCGCGCCGAGCGCCGCCGCCGCCGCGGGCGAGCGCCAGATCTCCGGCATCGACTTCCGCCGCGCCGCGGACGGCACCGGCCGCCTGACGGTCGCGCTGACCGACTCGCGCACCCCCGTCAACGTCCGCCAGGAAGGCCAGCAGGTCGTCGTCGACTTCGTCGGCGCCAAGATCGGCCAGGACCTCGTCAAGCGCTACGACGTCGTCGACTTCGCGACGCCGGTGACGTTCGTCGATGCGCTTCGCGTCGATGGCAGCTCGCGCCTCGTCGTCAACGCGCAGGGCGACTTCGAGCAGCTCGCCTACCAGACCGACAACCAGTACGTCATCGAAGTCCGCGCCTCGACCAGCACCAAGGGCAAGGTCGCCGACGACAAGAAGGAATACACCGGTGAGCGCCTGACGCTCAACTTCCAGGACATCGACGTCCGCGCGGTGCTGCAGCTCCTTGCCGACACCAGCGGCCAGAACATCGTGGTCAGCGACTCGGTGCAGGGCGGCGTGACGCTGCGCCTGCAGAACGTGCCGTGGGACCAGGCGCTCGACATCGTGATGCGCACCAAGGGCCTCGCGATGCGCCGCCGCGACAACGTCATCCTGGTCGGCCCGACCGAGGAACTCGCGGCCCGCGAGAAGGCGGAGCTCCAGGCGCGCAAGGAAGTCGAGGAACTCGCGCCGCTCAGGACCGAGTACCTGCAGGTCAACTACGCCAAGGCCAGCGACCTCGCGGTGCTGATCAAGGGCAAGACCGGCAACTCGCTGATCTCGACGCGCGGCAGCGTCGCGATCGACGAGCGCACCAACACGCTGCTCCTGCAGGACACCGCCGACCGGCTCGCGGACATCCGCCGCCTGGTCACGACGCTCGACATCCCGATCCGCCAGGTGCTGATCGAGTCGCGCATCGTCATCGTGAACGACGACTTCACGCGCAAGCTCGGCGTGCAGCTCGGCACCACGGACGTGCGTTCGAAGGGCAACAACGGCCTGGTCGCCATCTCGGGCACGGCCGCCTCGAACAACACGATCGTGAGCTCGGCGCTGACCAACATCGCGAGCTCGGGCTCGCCGTTCCCGGTCGCGATCCCGACGGGCTCGTCCGACTTCACCAACCGCTACAACGTGTCGCTGCCGGTCTCGAACCCGGCGGGCTCGATTGCGCTCTCGGTGCTGAGCGGCAACTTCCTCGTCGACCTCGAGCTCTCGGCCGCGCAGGCCGAAGGCCAGGGCGAGATCGTGTCCGCGCCGCGCCTGATCACCTCGAACCAGAAGGAAGCTTCGATCGAGCAGGGCGTCGAGATTCCCTACCAGGAATCCTCGGGCTCGGGCGCGACGACGACCCAGTTCAAGAAGGCGGTGCTGTCGCTCAAGGTCAAGCCGCAGATCACGCCTGACAACCGCGTCATCCTCGACCTCGCGGTCTCGGACGACAGCGTCGGTCAGGTCGTGCAGAGCGCAACCGGTGGCCAGGTGCCGTCGATCGACACGCGTGCGATCACGACCCAGGTGCTCGTCAACGACGGCCAGACGGTCGTGCTCGGCGGCATCATGGAGACGACGCGTAGCCGCAGCGATACGAAGGTGCCGTTCCTCGGCGACATTCCGCTGCTCGGATACCTGTTCAAGAACACGACCCGCACGAACAACAAAGACGAACTCCTGATCTTCGTGACGCCGAAGATTCTGCGCGAGGGAAGCAACCTGTACTGAGGCTCCCTCGGGGGCTTTCAGCGGACACGATCTCGGAGGACGGATGAAGATTCTGAAGTTTATTAGCGCAACCCTCGCGGCGAGCCTGCTGTTCGCCGGTTGCGGCGGCAGCGGCAGCACGATCAGCGGGATTCCGCCCGGCGGCTCGAGCGGCGGCACCACGGTCACCGTTGCCACGGTGCACGTGGTCGGCTCGCCGGCCACGGTCGCGGCGGATGGCAGCACGACGTCGGCGATCGTCGCCACGGTGCTCGATGCCAACAACGCGGGTGTCGCCAACGCGGCGGTTACCTTCGGCGCCTCCGCCGGCGGCGCCATCGCCGTTACGAGCGGGACCACCGATGCCAGCGGCACCGCAACGGCGACGCTGTCCAACGTCAGCGGTGCGGCCGGTACCAACCTGACCGTCACCGCAACGGCAGGCGGCGTGCAGGGCACGGCGACGATCGGCGTCGTTGCGCTTCAGCAGTCGATCAGCATGGAGACGGATCTGCCGCAGGTCCCCTCCGACGCCTCCAAGGCCGCGAACATTTCGGCGCTGCTGCGCGATGCCAACAACAACGCGCTCGCCGGCGTGACGGTTACGTTCTCGGCGACCTCGGGCGTGCTCACCGTGACCCAGGCGGTCACGGACGCCACCGGCACCGCCAAAGCGACGCTTACCTCGGGTGTGGACCCGACCAATCGGACGATCACCGTCACCGCGTCTGCGGGTTCGGCGACGGCCACTCTCAGCGAGAGCGTGACGGGTACGAGCATGGCGCTCTCCGGCCCCTCGAACCTGGTGCTCAACAGTTCCGGCAGCGCGAGCGTCGTGCTGACCAACTCCTCCGGCGCCGGCATCCCGAACGCGACGGTGACGTTGTCCTCGGCGAACGGCAACACGCTGAGCGCGATGTCGCTCATCACCGATGGGAGCGGCCGCGCGAACTTCACGATTACCGGTACGACCGGTGGCAATGACACCATCACGGCTACCGCCGACGGCCTCATCAAGACGCTGGCCGTTGTGGTCAGCACGCAGAACTTTGCGATCACGACCCCGGCCGCGTCGACGACCCCGACCAAGGTCAACATCGGCACGCCGCAGACCGTCACGGCGACCTGGCTCAACAACGGCGCCCCCGTCGTAGGCCAGCCGGTCACTTTCGCCGCAACGCGTGGCACGTTGAACCCGACGACCGCCGTCAACACCGACGCGAGCGGCAACGCGAGCGTTGCGGTGACCTCGACCGGCGCCGGACCCTCGATCGTCTCGGCCTCGGGCAACGGCGTCTCGGCGCAGGTCAGCCTCGACTTTATCGCCCTGACCGCGACCCAGATCTCGGTGCAGGCGAGCCCGGCCTCGGTGCCGGTCCAGCAGACGAGCCAGATCACGGCCGTGGTTCGCGATGCCGCCAACAACCTCGTCGAGGGCAAGACGGTCGACTTCGTCGTCACCAACGACCCCACCAACGGCGGGTTGTCGGTCGCCTCGGCGATAACCGACGTGCAGGGACGTGCCTCGACGGTCTACACCGCCGGTAACTCAAGCAGCGGCGCGAACGGCGTGACGGTCACGGCGACCGTCGAGGGCACGAGCCCGGCCGTCACCGGCACCACACAGCTCACCGTCGGCGGCCAGGCGGTGTTCCTCTCGCTCGGCACGGGCAACACGCTCGACGGCACGGTCAATCCGGCGATCTATGTGATGCCGTATTCCGTGTTTGCGGTGGACAGTCAGGGCGCGGCGCTCCAGAACGTGCCCATCACGCTGTCCGTGCTCCCCGTTGCCTACGGCAAGGGCGTCATGGCGGGTTGCGTCGCAGGCGCAGGACCCGGCTGGAGTCCGGCATACAGCACCGCGACGTCAGATCTGGACGCGTACGCCGGCGAGACGATGTGCAAGAACGAGGACACGGATTACACCGGCAACATCAACTCGCTGCCTGGCAAGGATTACAACAACAATGGCCGGCTCGACCCGGGCAACGTTGCGGTGGTCTCGCCAAGCTCGGGCGTGACGGATGCCACCGGCCGTCTGGATGTCAAGGTCACGTGGCCGCGCGACCACTCGTACTGGGTCCAGGTGACGCTGGTCGCGACGACCACGGTGCAGGGCACGCAGAGCAGCACGAGTTCGACCTTCATCCTGCCGGGCCTCGTGGCCGACTACGCGTGCAACACGGCTCCGCCGGGACCCGTGAGCCCGTACGGCAAAGCCAGTACGTGCGCTAACCCGAACTGACCGGACGCACATCGAGACGAAGACGGCCGCCTCCGGGCGGCCGTTTTCGTTTGGGCGCCCTCGTCTACACTGGCGCCATGGTCGAACCCGTCCCGACGCCGCCTGCCGATGAGCCCCAGAGCATCTTCCTGATCGGCCCGATGGGGTCGGGTAAGTCCGCGGTCGGCCGGGCGCTCGCGCGCCTGTGCGGCCGCCGCTTCATCGACAGCGATGCCGAGATCGAGCGCCGCACCGGCGTCGACATCAACTTCATCTTCGAGAAGGAAGGCGAGGCGGGTTTCCGGGCACGTGAGCGCGAGGTCATCGACGACCTGACCCGCCATTCCGGCACCGTGCTCGCAACGGGCGGTGGCGCCGTGCTTCTCCCCGAGAACCGGGCGGCGCTCACGAGCCGGGGCTTTGCCGTCTACCTCGAGGCCTCGATCCAGCAGCAGGTCGAGCGGACCCGGCACGGCCGGCACCGCCCGCTCCTCAACTCTGCCGACCCGGCGGTCCGCCTCGCCGAGCTCATGCAGATCCGCGAGCCCCTCTACCGCGAGGTCGCCCGGTTCGTCGTGCCGACCGACCGTCGCAAGGTCCAGCTGGTCGCCGAGCAGATCGCCGCCGAACTCGAGCGCCGCGCGCTCTGACAACGCTGGAAGCTCCGAGCCCTGACTCGGGGAATTCCTCATTGAGCCCGCGCCCGGGCACCGCGAACAATGGCTGGCGGGTTTCACCGACCCGCATCCGCCCACCCACCTACAGGGAGTTCGCGTGGTTGAGCCGAGCGACAGCGCCAGCGGCGTCGAGGCGCAGGAGCCCGCGAGCGGCGTCGAGCGCGTCACGACGGTGCTCCTGGTCGACGACCACGAGGTCGTGCGCATCGGCTCGCGCCAGCTGATCGACTCGCACCCGGACCTGCACGTGTGCGGCGAGGCGACGACCATCGCCGAGGCGCGAAGCGCCATCAGCCTCCTGAAGCCCGACGTCGTGCTCCTCGACATCACCCTCGGCGAGGACGACGGGCTCGAGCTCATCCGCGCGATCGAACAACTGCCGCACGTGCCGCGGGTGCTCGTGCTGTCGATGCTCGATGAGACGCTCTATGCCGACGATGCCCTCGCGCTCGGCGCGCGCGGCTACACGATGAAGGACGCGCCTCCCGACGATCTCATTCACGCGATCCGCGTCGTCGCGGCGGGCGGCGTCTACCTGAGCGAACGACTCACCGCGCGGGCCCTCAGGCGCATCGTGTCCGGCCGGCAGCCCGGCCCCCGGACGCTCGAGGCGCTGACCGCACGCGAGCAGGAGGTCGTCGATCTCCTCGGCACCGCGCTCAGCACGCGCGAGATCGCCCTGCGCCTCGGAACCGCGATCAAAACGATCGACTCCCACAAGCGCAACATCTGCGAGAAGCTGGGCCTCGAGTCCGCGGCGGCGCTCCTGCGGTATGCCGTGATCAGCGCGCGCCCGCCGGGCGGGCGGCTCTGAGTGTCGACGGACTTCCATAGAACTCATTGATTTAAATGACTATTACGGCGGGTTCGCCGCTCGGCCGCGCATGCCGGGCCGCGCCCCGGATTCGCGCGCCGCGCACTTTCTGATGCGTTCGCACCGATAGGGGCGAGCCGCGCGGGCGCCCCGAGACCGGAACGGTCGTTCTTGTTATCGTCCCGCGCATGGCCTCGCCACCGCTGACACTGTCGATCGACCTGGGCGCGCGCAGTTATCCCATCCACATCGGCGCCGGGCTCCTCGGCGACCGGGCACGGCTCGAGGCGGCGTTGCCACCCGGCCGACTCCTCCTCGTCAGCAACGTGACCGTCGCTCCGCTTTACCTCGGGCGGCTCCGCACGACGCTCGGCGGGCGTGACCTCGCCGAGTGCATCCTCCCGGACGGCGAGGCGACCAAGTCGCTGACGACGCTCGGCACGCTCTACGACCGCCTCGCCGGCGCACGCATCGGCCGCGACGGCGCGATCATCGCCCTCGGTGGCGGCGTCGTCGGCGACGTCGCGGGCTTCGCGGCCGCGACCTGGCAGCGCGGCATCGCGTGCCTGCAGCTGCCGACGACGCTGCTCTCGCAGGTCGACTCCTCGATCGGCGGCAAGACCGCGATCAACCACGCCACCGGCAAGAACCTGATCGGCGCGTTCCACCAGCCGGTCGCCGTGCTCGCGGATCTCGACACGCTCGCCACGCTCCCGGACCGGGAACTCAAGGCCGGCCTCGCCGAGGTCATCAAGTGCGCGCTGATCAAGGACCCGGGGTTCCTCGACTGGCTCGAGGCATCGCTCCCGCAGCTCCTCGCCCGCGACAGCGCCGCGCTCACCGAGGCGATTCGCCGCGCCTGCCTCATCAAGGCCGCCCTCGTCATGGAGGACGAGCGCGAGAGCGGCGCCCGCGCACTCCTCAACTTCGGCCACACCTTCGGGCACGCGATCGAGACGGCGTCGGGCTACGGCGAGTGGCTGCACGGCGAGGCGGTCGCGATCGGCATGGTGCTCGCCGCCGAGACGAGCGCGCGCCAGGGCTGGCTCGGTCGCGCTGAAGTCGAGCGCCTGCGCACGCTCCTCACCCGCGCCGGGCTCCCCGTGCAGGCGCCGCGCATCGGCGTCGCGCGTGCGCACGAGCTCATGTCGCTCGACAAGAAGGCACTCGGCGGTCGCGTGCGCCTCGTGCTCCTCAAATCCCTCGGGCACGCCGTCGTCACGGGCGACTACGATGCGCGCGCGCTCGATGCCGTCCTCAGAGAGGAAGTCGCCTGATGCCGCGACCGTCCGATCCGCCGACCGACGCGCTCCTCGCGCCCTACGCCTGCCACGAGGCCGAGTCGCGCGGCCGCGCGCACCCGGAGCCCCCGCCGACCGGCCATCGCACCGAGTACCAGCGCGACCGCGACCGGATCGTGCACTCGACGGCGTTTCGGCGCCTCGTCTACAAGACCCAGGTATTCGTGAACCACGAGGGCGATCTGTACCGCACGCGCCTGACCCATTCGCTCGAGGTCGCGCAGATCGCGCGCTCGGCGGCCCGCGCGCTCAGCCTCAACGAGACGCTGTGCGAGGCCATCTGCCTCGCCCATGACCTCGGCCACACGCCGTTCGGCCACGCCGGCCAGGACGCGCTCAACGAGTGCATGCGCGACTACGGCGGCTTCGAGCACAACCTGCAGTCCCTGAGGGTGGTGGATGAGCTCGA
>CAYNCY010000152.1:0-8189 GCA_964395195.1 uncultured Steroidobacteraceae bacterium | reverse complement strand
CGAAGCCAGCGCGACCCAACCCGGTGCGAATGGCGGGAGTGTCCCTGAAGAGCGACCACAGGAGGTCGCTGCGCGCGTTCTCGAGCGTGAGTAACAGGAGGCCCTGGTCGAGGCCGTACCAGCCCTCCGAGAGCCAGGGCTTCGCGTCGCCCGACACGGTCGGGTTGAAGCCGCTCACGAAGCGATCTTCCACACAGACTTCGGGGTAGTCGCGAAGCAGCTGTCGCGTCCCCTCGAGCGCGGCTTTTTCCGCGAACGGCAGGCACGCCAGCATGGCCCACGGGCAGAGCGTGCCGTCGTCGGGTCCGTAGGGAATGCCGCGCGCCATGTAGCCGAAGTGCCGGCTGTCATGGCGACACACGCGCGTGCCGCTGTCCGCCGGACCATCGCCCGCGCTGACACCCCAGAGATTGCGGCCGTAGCCCGCGAAGGCATGCGGATTGCGCTCGCAGTAGTCCCGCTGCAGCTCGATGGTCCGGCGTGTGTTCTCGAAGTAGTCGCTTTTCTTCTCGCGCATGAAGGCGTCCTGGATGCCACGGAAATCGATCCAGGCGTGCGAGAAGAGATGGGTAAACAGCGGACCCGAGTAGAGCACGTCCCGACCGAAGTGGTGCTCCCACTGGTAAGTCAACATCCAGCTCGCGAGGGAGGAATCGGACAAGGGATGGGTCGGTGCGCCGAGGCCGAGCACGTAGAGGAGGAGCGCCTCGTTGTAGCCCTCCCAGCCGTAGTGCAGGAAGCCGCACTCGGGCTTCCAGCCCTGCGCGAGCGACGGGGAGTCGTTCTCCGCCCAGCGCCAGTCGACGCGCGCGTACAGGGCGTCCGCGAGCTCGCGGAGCTCGGGCTCGGTGCCCTGGCCATCGAAGTACTGACCGACCGCGAGCACGCCGCCGAGCAGCAGCGCCGTGTCGATCAGGGAGAGCTCGCAGTTCCAGACGCGCCGGCCCGACTGCATGTCGAGGAAGTGGTAGTAGAAGCCGCGGTGCCCGGTCGCATCCGGCGCCTCGCCCTGCGAACTCCCCGAAAAAAACCTGAGCGTCGCGAGCACGCGGGTCGCTGCTTCGTGTCGAGCGAGCCAGCCGCGCTCGACGGCCACGATCTGGGCGGCGAGCGCGAAGCCGACCACCGCAATGCTCGCGGGGGAGCCCGCGCGCGAGGTGTCGGCGAACAGACCGTTGGTCGGGTTCGTGTAGCGCTCGAAATACCCGAACGCCGCGCGCGCGAGGCGATCGATCAAAGCGTCGTCCGCGGCGGTGGGCAGAGCGCTCATGGTGGCGATCCCGGAACGCGCTCCTGCGTCCCGTTCCCTGCCTCGCGGGGGCGCCGGTACGCGAGCACAGAAGCGGATCGTGGCGGGGGCATCGACCCTGACCTTAGGCGTGAACGCTACCGCACGGTGTAGGTGGGCACCGCGAATCGCTGCGAAGGCGGCGCTCGAGGCCGTCCTGTAGGCATCGACCGACGCGCTCCCGCGGCGTTTGACGTGTTGAAGTCGATCGAGAGGCTCGATGTACGAGCGGGCGAGCGTGGTATCGGACCTGCAACGCGTGGCGGCGGGGTCCTACACGCTGTCAGACGGGCACGGACTAGGCTTGATCCCCACAGGCAGGAGACGCCCACCGCATGAACGGGCCCAACGACGATGAAGACGTGCGACGGCCTGCGGGTTCGAGTGGTGCGCGCAATGGTCTGACAGGTTCGCCGCGTCGCGACCACCGCAGCCGCGGAACCCGCTGAGGCGCGCCGTGGATACCCTCGCGACGCCACCGCCGCGTAGAGGCCGCGCCTGGGGCTTTGGCCGCGCGCCTGCGCCCCGCTCGCCCTGGTCGGATCCCGAACCGATCCGCGCGGAGCTCCTCAGCGTCGACCGGCTCGAGCAGCTTGCGCACGCGCTCGCCATCGGCCAGCCGCTCGCCGCGTCCTCGCGCCACGGACTTACGGTTGCGAAGCGCATGCGGCAGAACACGCGGGCGCTCCGGCACGACTACCAGAGCATCGCGAAGACCGCGTCCGCGCGTCGCTTCGTGACCCCCGCGGCCGAATGGTTCGTCGACAACTACCACGTCGTCGAGCGGCAGCTGCAGCTCATCCGCGACGACCTGCCGAAGGGCTACTACCGGCTGTTGCCGAAGCTGCGTTCCGGTCCGCTCGAGGGATATCCCAGGATCACCGGCATCGCGTGGGCGTTCGTTGCGCACACCGACAGCCACGTCGAGCCGCACATGCTGGCGCGCTTCGTGGATGCCTACCAGCGCGTCGAGGTCCTCACGATCGGTGAGCTCTGGGCGCTCGCGAGCATGCTGCGCGTGGTGCTGATCGAGAACCTGAGGAGAAGCGCCGATCGCATCGTCATCGGTCGGGTGCAGCGCGAGGCCGCGGACCTGATGGCCGATCGGCTGCTGGGATCGCCGGCGCGACGACCCGAGCCCGCGGCCGAGGTGTTCGCGGCCTTCGCCGGGGAAGGCCTGCCGCGCACGTTCGCGGTGCAGCTTCTGCAGCGCCTCCGGGACTGCGATCCGGAAGTCACGCCCGCCGTGCACTTCATCGAGCAGTCGCTCGGCGCCGAAGGCCTCACCGCCGACGTCGTCGTCGCGGAGGAGCTGCAGCGCCAGAGCGCAGCGAACGTCACGGTCCGGAACATCGTCACCAGCCTCGTGCAGCTCTCCGCACTCGACTGGGCCGACATCGTCGAGGAACTCAGCGTCGTCGACGTGATGCTGAGCGCGCAGAGCGACTTTGCGGAGATGGACTTCGCGACGCGCAACCGCTATCGCAGCGCCGTCGAGGAAATCGCGCGCTACTCCGGCCGGCGCGAGACCGATGTCGCGCAGCTCGCGATCGAGGCCGCGCGACCGGCCGAGGTCGAGTCCGCGGCGCGGCGGGATCCCGGCTACTACCTGATCGGCGCCGGGCGCACCGGCTTCGAACGGGCGGCCGGCTACCGGCCTCCGCCCCGGCTCGCGCTCGAGCGCGTGCTGCGGCGCGCCGGGATCGGAGGCTACCTCACGCTCGTCGCGGCGATGACGCTTGGCGTTCTGGCCGGGGCGGCGCTTTGCCTCGCGCGGGTGCCGGCCCCGCAGCTTGTTGTGCTCCTCGCACTGATCGCGCTACCGGCGAGCGAGACCGTGATCGCGCTCGTCAACAGCGCGTTCACGCGGCTGCTGAAGCCGGAGGCACTGCCAGCGCTCGATCTCGCCGGGGTGGTGCCCGCGGCGTGTCGCACGGTCGTCGCGGTTCCCATCCTGCTCACGAGTCACGCGGAAGTGGAGGAGGCGCTCGCCGACCTCGAGAGCCGCTACCTCGCGAGCGCGCGCGGCGAGCTCTACTTCGCGCTCCTCGCCGATGGCGTCGACGCCGACGCGGCGGTGCTGCCGAAGGACGAGGCACTCGTCGCCCGTGGACGACGCGGCATCGAGGCGCTGAATGACCGCTACGGCCGCGGCGTCGCGGGTGATCGCTTCCTGTGGCTCTACCGCACCCGGCGCTGGAACGAGGCGCAGGAGCGCTTCATGGGCTGGGAGCGCAAGCGCGGCAAGCTCCACGAGCTCAACCGGGTGCTGCGTGGCGCCAGGGACACGACCTTCGAGCTCGATGACGCGGCGTTCGCGGCGCTCCCCGGGGAGGTCCAGTACGTGCTCGTGCTCGATGCCGACACGAAGCTGCCGCACGGCGCGGCCGAGAAACTCATCGCGAAGCTCTCGCACCCGCTCAACCAGCCCGAGTACGACGCGGCGACGGGGCGGGTCATCCGGGGCTACGGCATCGTGCAGCCGCGCGTGTCGCCGGCGCTGCCCGACTCGGCGAGTCCGTCGCTCGTGCAGGTGGTCCTCTCGGGGACGCCGGGACTCGATCCGTACTCGTTCGCGGTGTCGGATGTCTACCAGGACCTGTGCGGCGAGGGATCCTTCACCGGCAAGGCGCTCTACGACATCGATGCGTTCGAGCGCTCGCTCGAGGGGCGCATCGCCGAGAACAGCGTGCTCAGCCACGACTTGCTCGAGGGACTCTTCGCGCGCGCCGCGGTTGCCTCCGACGTCGAGGTCGTGGAGCCGGCGCCCGATCGGTACGATGTCGTCGTGTCGCGCGAGCACCGCTGGGTGCGCGGCGATTGGCAGCTGCTCGGGTGGCTGCGGCCCGCGCGGCTGATCGCGCGCGACTCGGGTCGCCCGGGTGGCGTGTCGCTGCTCGGTCGCTGGAAGCTCCTCGACAACCTCCGCCGCTCGCTCGTTCCACCCGCGACGCTCGCGGCGCTCGTCGTCGGCTGGACGCTGCCGATGCCGACGGCCGCGTGGTGGACTGGCATCGTGGTCCTGGGCTTGGGGCTGCCCGCGCTCCTGCCGGTGCTGATCGTCGTCAAGGATCGACCGGGACACCTGAGCCGTCCGAGCGAGCGGCGCGCACTCGCCCACGACGTCAGGCTCGCGTGCCTCAAGTGGGCGCTGACGCTGGTGCTGCTCGCCGATCGCGCGTGGCTCATGGGCGATGCCATCGCGCGCACGCTCTACCGCCTGTTCGTGACGCACCGGCACCTCCTCGACTGGACGACGGCCGCGCAGGCGCGGCGCGCGAGTCGGCTGGACCTTGCGAGCTACGCGATCCGGATGGCAGGCGGCATGGCGATTGCGGTCCTGCTGGGCGCGTTCGTCACGATCACGACGCCGGGGAGCTTCTGGCTCGCCCTTCCCTGGCTCGTGCTCTGGATCGGGGCACCCGTGCTCGCGCGGGAGATCAGCCTGCCGGAGCGGATGCCGGCCGAGGCGGCCCTCTCGCCCGAGAGCGCGGTGGCGTTGCGGCGCATCGCGCGGCGCACCTGGCGGTTTTTCGAGACGTTCGTGACGGCGGATGACAACTTCCTGCCACCCGACAATTTCCAGGAGACGCCCGCGCCGGTGCTCGCGCGGCGCACCTCGCCCACCAACATCGGGATGTACCTGCTCTCGTCGGTGAGCGCGGTCGAGTTTGGCTGGCTCGGCCTCACCGACTGGATCGAGCGGCTCGAGGCGACGCTCGGTGTGCTCGAGCGCCTCGAGCGGTTCCGCGGCCACTTCTTCAACTGGTACGACACGGGGAACCTCCAGCCGCTCCTGCCGGCCTACGTCTCGACCGTCGACAGCGGCAACCTCGCCGGCCACCTGATCGCGCTCGCGAATGCGCTCGAGAGCGTGCAGGTGCGCTCGTTCCCCGCCCGGGCGCGCCTCGGCGGCATTGCCGATGCGCTCGCACTCGCACCCGCGACGCCGGCCCGGTCGCTCGCGGCGGCGCGCTTTGCGCGAGCGGTCGCGGCGGCTGACGGCAACGGGAGCGCATGGCCGAGCGACCTCGCCGAGCTCGCGCGCGCCGTCCTGGCCGAGTCGTCGCCCCGCGCACCCGGCGACACCGACTGGCTGACCGTCGCAGCCGAGGGCGTGCTCGGCCACGCGCGCGACTTCGCGGTTCTCCCCGGCAACGTGACGGGCACCCCGACCCTGCTCGAGCTTGCGCGGACCGAGGGCGTGGGCCCGGCCGCCGAGCTTGCCCAGGCGCTCGTCGGGCGGCTGACCGTGCTCGCCGCGACCGCGCGGCGGCTCGCGTACGAGATGGAGTTTGCGTTCCTCATCAAGCCCGATCACATGCTGCTTTCGATCGGCTTCATCGTCGCCGAGAGCCGGCTCGATGCGGGCGACTACGACCTCCTCGCCTCGGAGGCGCGGCTCGCGAGTTACGTCGCGATCGCGAAGCGCGACGTGCCCGCGCGGCACTGGTTCCGGCTCGGCCGCCGCTCGGTGGCGATGGGCAACGGCACCGCGCTCCTGTCGTGGTCGGGATCGATGTTCGAGTACCTGATGCCTTCGCTCGTGCTCGCGGCGCCGACGGGGAGCCTCATCGAGCGCGCACTCAGGCTCGCGGTGCGCTGCCAGCGCGACTACGGCGCGACGCATGGCGTGCCGTGGGGCGTCTCGGAGTCCGCTTACAACGTGCGCGACGTGCAGCAGACCTACCAGTACTCGCCGTTCGGCGTGCCGGCGCTCGGGTTGAAACGCGGCCTCGCGAACGACCTCGTCATCGCGCCATATGCGACCGGGCTCGCGGCGATGGTCGACCCCGAGGCGGCGGCCGCGAACTTCGCGGCGCTCGCCGAGCTCGGCGCGCTCGGCCGCTTCGGGTTCTACGAGGCGCTCGACTTCACGCCGGAACGCCTGCCGGACGGCGAGCGCGTCGCGGTGGTGCGCGCCTACATGGCGCACCACCAGGGCATGACCATTGCCGCGATCGCGAACGCGCTCCTCGGCGGCACGATCCGCCGGCACTTCCACGGCGAGCCGAGCGCGCGCGCGACGGAACTCCTCCTGCAGGAGAAACCGCCACGCTCGGTTGACGACCTGCCGCCCAGCATCGAGATGGCGGTGCGCGAGGCGCGCCTGCCCGTGCTCGCGGGCACGCGCCGGCGGCGGCTGCACACCTGGCGGCCGCGGACGCCGCACGCGCAGCTCTTGAGCAACGGCCGGTACGCCGTAATGGTCAACGCCGCGGGCACGGGCTCGAGTCGCTGGGGCAACCTCGCGGTGACGCGCTGGCGCGAGGACCCGGTCACGGACGACTCGGGACAGGTCGTCTACCTCAAGGACGTCGAGTCGGGGGCGGTGTGGTCGGCGGGCTACCAGCCGACGGCCGCGCGCCCGGACAGCTACCGCGTCACGTTCACGGAGGACCGTGTCGAGATATTGAGGCGCGACGGTTCGCTGTCGACGGCGCTGCAGGTGCTCGTCTCCGCCGAGCACGACGCCGAGGCGCGGCGGGTCTCGATCTCCAACCGCAGCGATCGCGCGCGCGAGATCGAGCTCACCTCGTACGCGGAAGTCGTGCTGACGACCGCAGCGGCCGACAGTGCGCACCGGGCGTTCTCGAACCTCTTCGTGCAGACCGAGTTCGAGCCCGACCTCGGGGCGTTGCTCGCAGGAAGGCGGCCGCGCGCGCCGGGGGATCCTGCGCCGTGGAGTGTGCACCTCGCCGTCGTCGAGGGCACCAGCGCCGGTCCCGGCGAGCACGAGACCGATCGCGAGCGGTTCATCGGGCGCGACCGGACGCTCGCGAATCCGGCGGCGCTCGAGGGACGCGCAGCGCTCACCGGCACCACCGGCATCGTGCTCGATCCCGTGTTCAGCCTGAGGAGGCGGGTGCGGATCGCGCCGGGGGCGACCGCGCGGGTCACGTTCTGGACGGCGATCGCCGACTCGCGCGAGGCCGTGCTCGAGATCGCCGACAAGTGCCGCGATGCGGCGGCGTTCGATCGCGCCTCGACGCTCGCGTGGACTCGTGCGCGCGTCCAGCTGCACCACCTCGGCCTCGACCCCGAAGAGGCGAGCCTGTTCCAGCGCCTCGCCGCGCACGTCTTCTATCTCAACCCGGCGCTTCGGCCGTCAGGCGACACGCTGAAGCGCAACCGGGCAGGCGTGCACGCGCTCTGGGCCCACGGCATCTCGGGCGACCTCCCGATCCTCGTCGCGCAGATCGACGATGCAAGCCACGTGGGACTGGTGCGCGAGCTCCTGCGCGCACACGAGTACTTCGCGCTCAAGAACCTCGCGACCGACGTCGTCATCATCAACCAGTCGACGACGTCCTACGTGCAGGATCTGCAGGCTTCCGTCGAGTCGCTGGCGCGAGCGAGTCAGTTGCGCGTGCCGCAGGGCGCGCAGTCGGGGCACGGTAGCGTCTATGCGCTGCGCGCCGAGGCGATGTCGCCGGAGTCCCGGCTCGCCGTGCTCGCTGCCGCGCGCGTGGTGCTCGTCAGCCGGCGCGGCACGCTGGCCGAGCAGCTCGATCGCCTCGAGGATCCCGCGCCCGTGCCGGGCACGGCAGCGCCCCGGCGTTCGGTGCGCGCGCTGCGCGCCGAGGCGGGCCCGGCGCCTTCGCTCGACCTCTTCAACGGCACCGGTGGGTTCAGCCCCGACGGGCGCGAGTACGTCGTTTTACTCAAACCCGGCGTCTCGACGCCGATGCCGTGGGTCAACGTGATCGGGCAACCCGAGTTCGGCTGCCTCGTGTCGGCGGTCGGAAGCGGCTACACCTGGTCCATCAACAGCCACGAGAACCCGCTGACGGTGTGGTCGAACGACGCGGTCCAGGATCCGGCCGTGGAAGCCATTTACGTGCGGGACGAGGAGACCGGGGAACTCTGGTGCCCGACGGCGGCGCCGATCCGCGATCCC
>CAYNCY010000151.1:0-8206 GCA_964395195.1 uncultured Steroidobacteraceae bacterium | reverse complement strand
CTCACTGACCGCGCCTTCGCTCCACCTCAACGGCGCGCCCCATTCCCACCTCCCGGTGCCGCCGCCGCGCGTTGCCTTCTCGCTCGAAGGCGCGCTCGGGCCCTCGCCCGACGGGCTCGCCTCGTTCGACGGCGCCCTGCGTGGAGGCGCGTCGCTCGAGGGTACGTTCTCCCAGGGAGGGCACCAGGCGCCCTTCACACTTACGCGTGTCGGGGACGCAGAGGTCGATCGACCGCGTTCGAGCACCGCGGTCGAAAGCGCCGTCGCCGGAACCTGGCGCGGTGACTACGAGCTGGGCGGGTATCCGCGGCACGTCACGCTCACTTTCCAGAACCATGCCGGCGATCCGGCGAGCGTCGAGTTCCTCGTGGTCGGCAAGCTTCCGCACACGTTGGCGGTCGATCTCGTGTCAGAGGAAGAGGGACTCGTGCGCGTCGAGTCGCACGCCTATCGGATCAACTTCGAAGGGCGCCTCAGTTCCGGATCCGACGAACTGCGGGGCGTCATCGAGCAGGGGCCGGAGGACGCACCGATCGTGCTCCGTCGTGCCTCCGGAGGCGCACCATGAAAACGCAACGGCTGCTGGTGCTGGTAGGCGCGGCGCTCTTCGCCTCGGGCGCTCTCGCCCAATCCATGTTCCGGGGTGACCTGACCCGCTCGGGCTCGCAGTCGACGCCGGGACCGCGCGAGTTCCATCGCCTCGCGTGGACGTTCACGACCGGAAGTCGCATCGTCTCCTCGCCCGTCTACTCAAATGGAACGATCTTCTTCGGCGGTGACGACGGCAACGTCTATGCGGTCGATGCCAAGAGCGGCCGGCAACTCTGGCAACGCTCGACGGGCGGTCCGGTTCCCGCGACCCCGGCCATTGTCGATGGCACGCTGTACGTGCCGAGCTACGATGGCAAGTTCTACGCACTGAATGCCTCGACCGGTGCGGTGCGGTGGAAATTTACGACCGGTGGCGAGCGTCGCTTCGAGGCCCGCGGCATTCACGGCATGCTGCCGCACAACCAGACGATTCCCGACCCCTTCGACATCTACCTGTCGAGTCCCGCGGTCGTGAACGGCATCGCCTACTTCGGCAGCGGCGATGGCAACGTCTATGCGCTGGATGCGAAGTCCGGGGTGCTGCGATGGAAGTACCAGACCGGCGACGTCGTGCACGGCTCGCCCGCGTACTCGAACGGCGTCGTGTTCGTCGGTAGTTGGGACAGTTACTTCTACGCGCTCGACGCGTCAACCGGTGCGCTGCGCTGGCGGTTTCATTCCGGCGAGGACCCCGAGTACCACAATCAGGTCGGCTTCCAGTCCTCGCCGGCAGTCGTCGATGGCATCGTGTATGTCGGCTGCCGGGACGCCAACCTGTATGCCCTCGATGCCACGACCGGCACCGAACGCTGGCACTTCGGGACGGAGCTCAGCTGGGTCATTACGTCGCCCGCTGTGGTCAGCGGCAAAGTGATCTTCGCGACGTCGGACTCGAGCCTCTACCACGTCGTCGACGCGGTCACGGGCAAGGGGGTCCTCGAGAGCAAGGACAAGGCCTTCATGTTCTCATCGCCCACGGTTGCCGGAGGGGTCGTCTACATCGGCGTCCTGAATGGCACGCTCGAGGCGCGCGACCTCGCCAGCGGCAACGTGCTCTGGAGCTTCGAGACGGAAGCATCGCGCAAGAATGAGGGCTGGATACTCACGGCCGATCGGCGCTTCAATTCGCCACTCTACTTCCGCTCGTCATGGCGGGAAGCGCCCATCATCGGGACGGACCGGCAGTTCAGCGTAGGCGGGTTCTTCTCGACGCCGCTCGTCGCCGAGGGCCGCGTCTACGTCGGCAGCACCGACGGGAACCTCTACGCGCTCGAGTGATGCGGCGCTTACGCCGGTCAGGTGGCTGCGGCCATCGCGAGCACGCGTTCGCGGGTCGTCGCGACCACGCTCGGCCGCTCGGTCATCCGCGCGAGCCACGCCCGGATGTTCGCGTGTTGTGCCGTCACGACCGACCACTCCGGCGTTCCCTGGAAGAAATCGAGCTGGGGTGCCACCAGCACGTCGGCGAGGCTGAACGAGGGGCCGGCGAAGAACGGCTGCTCGCCGAGCAGTCGCGCGAGTTCGCCGAACACGACGTGCGCCTTCGGGAGCGCGGCCGCGATGGCCTCCTCGTCGGGATCGAGTCCCGTCATGCGCGGTCGGATCAGCCGCTGGAACACGATCACGTTCGCGACGCCCTGGAAGAGGTACCAGTCGTTGACGTTCATCACCTGGTCCATCCGAGCAGCGAGTTGCGGCTCCGTCGGCGTCAACGGCGGAGTGGCGAGAATTCGATCGATGTATCGCAGGATGGCCTGTGTCTCGTAGAGGCGAAACGGACCGTGCTCGAACACGGGCACTCGTCCGAACGGATGCAGGGCGAGGTGGCTCGGCGCGCGGCCGGAACCCGGGGCTACGGGTGCAACGCGGTATTTCGCGCCCTTCTCCTCGAGTGCGATCAGCACGGAACGGGCGTACGGACTTCCGGGAACGGCGTGAACGGTGATGTCATTCATGTTGAGGATCCGCATCCAACAGGCAGCCCGCGATGGGCGTGGCGGGGATTGCGGGGAGGCTCGGCGGCGAGACGGCTCGCGTTGCCCGGCTCATGACGCCGTGTTCCCGGAAATCTCGCTCGCGAACAGATTGAGCAGCGTCGGCCAGCCACCATCGACCTGCGTGCGCATCGTCGTGCCGTCAGCCTCGCCCATGCGCTCGAAGTCACGGTGTTCGAGATCGATCCGCGTGGACTTAGCCCCCTCGGCGATGAAGCGCACCTCGACTTCTGAGCTCAACGCGACGCGCGGCTCCGGCTTCCAGTCGGCGGAAATCTCCCAACCGACGATGAATCGCTGGCCGGGGTCCCATGCCCGGACGTGACCGACAGTCACGTCCGTACCGTCGGCCCGTCGCGTGAACCAGCGCCCACCGACAAACGGCTCGATGATCGACTCGGTGATCGGAATTCCGCCGAGGCGATGCGTCTTCGGCCACCAGCGATCGATGCCGTCCGTGAACACCTGGAATGCGTGCTCGGGCGTCGCCGCGACGACAATGGTCCGGCGCACCGGTGCGATGGTGATCGTTCGGGTCACGTCTCCCTCCTCCTGCGCGACGGTGCCGGCCGTTCGGCTTCCTGCTTGAATGCATCGAGCGCGACGTCCCAGAACTGGTCCAGCCAGCGCCGGATCTCGCCGAGCCCATCCGGATCGATCGAATAGACGCGGCGCGTTCCGTCGGGGCGGTCGCTGACGAGACCGGCGAGTTTGAGAGCTTTCAGGTGTTGGGAGACCGCGGGACGACTGACCGGCACGTGCGCCGCGAGCTCAACGACCGAGGCGGGACCCGCGCGAAGTCGCTCGAACAGCGCCCGGCGGGTGGGGTCTGCGAGAACGGCAAGCGCTTGTCCGTAAGCCATGACTAACGGTAAGTTAATGCTTACTTATAGTCAAGCGGGGCTGCGATTCACGCGTTCCTCATGGGTTGCAACGCGGCGCGAACAGCGCGAGAGTCGTGTTTCGAATCCACGATGGCCATGGACGGGAGGGACCCCAACATGTGCAAGCCACGATTCCTGATGCGCGCATTCGTGCCGAAACTCCTGCTGACACTCCTGGCGCTGCTGTCTGCGCTGCCTGCCGCAGCCGATTGCATCGGCCCGACTGCGGAGGTGACCTCCGGAGTAGTGCTCCGCAAGACTGCTTCCTCGACCGGCCAACGGCTCGGGCTTCTCAAGCCCGGACAGACTCTTCCGACCACGGGCTCAACCGCGGGATGGACGCAAGTCACTCTCGCCGACGGCTCGACCGCATTCGTCAGCAAGCGCTGGACCGAGCCGGCTCCCTGCGGGACGGCGACGACGACGACCTCGACGACCACAGTGCCGCCGGCCGCCGGCGCACCTGTTCCTCTGCTGGCCGCCGGACACCCGGTCGACTGGTGGTTTGTCTTCAAGCTGAACGCCGCCAAATTTCCCGGGTGCGCCGGTGGCGCGAGCGCGAGCTGTCCGTTCGGAGGTTCCGTCCAGACCTACGCGGCCGGACAGCAATACGCTGAGGCGAGCAGCGAGAATGCTCATCTCGTGGACGGGAGCGGTTGCGCCGGGACGACGACCACCGACCCGCTCGGCGCGACCTTTGGCGAGGCGTACAACGGCAACTTCCACTACGTGCTCTGGAACGACCAGTTCCACGGCTCGCCGGCGCTGCCCTCGTGCGCCGTCGACTGCGGGTCACCGTGGGGGCACTCGAAGGGAATGCTCGTCTGGGACGATTCGGGCAGCGGCCTCGTACTCCAGGTGACGACACCGTCGTGGCCGGGTGCCGGGAGCGCGGCCCATCCGCGCGGAGCGACCGGCAACACGCTCGGCTGCGTCAAACCACCCGACGACGTCGTGGCGAGCCAGCATTTCTTCGCGCTGCGTCTGACGGTGGGCGATCTCAAGGTGGTCCTCGCCGCACTCGCCAACTCGAGCGTCGCGACGGATCCGACCAACGTACAGCTCGTGAACAACGGCGGTCCCGCCGACGTCCAGGCGCTCGTTCAGGCACTTGGCAAGAAAAGTACGTCCGTGACGCCGACAATGACGACGCTTTCGAGTGGCGTGCGACTGATCTCGAAGCCGTCTAACCTCAACGTGCCACCGTGGCAGCTCGTATCCTCGCTCCTCGGCGGCGTGCCGTTACGCACGGCGACGTGGTGGGCAAACCCGCAGATCGACTCCACCGCTGCAGCAACCCCGGTCACGTGCTGGGACCACCTCCTCACGAAGCCGGGCGCCGTGGACGTCGCAATCACGGGCACCTGGGACGGCCAGACCATGGGAATGAAAGGCACCGCGTCGAACGGCAATCACGCGAAGATTGGCGTGACGACGGACGCAAGCTCCGATCTTGCGATCTTCGGCGACCTCAACCAGCAGGGGTCACTGTCCGGCAACTGCGGATCCAGCCAGAACGGCCGGGGCGGCCTGTTCTTCGTGGTGAAGAACCACGACCTCGCGACGGGGATCGCCGCGCTGATCCAGGGGGATTCGGCGCCGATGCCGTGAGACTGGCAGCCGGGCCGCTAGAGGCTCGGGTCGTCTCGGCCGAGTAGCTCGCGCCGGATGATCATGATCGGCACGAGGCCGGCCGCCAGGAAGCGGTCGTGGAATCGCTGCAGGCTGAACGTCGCGCCTTCCTCCTTTCTGACGTCCTCCCGCAGCTTCAGGATCTCGAGCTTGCCGAGCGCGTAGCAGAAATAGCCCGGATCCTCGGTGCCACGGCGCGCCTCTCGATAGGCCTGCACCTCAGGAATGGCGCATGCCTCGCGCATCGTGCGGGTCGCATCCGCGAGGTTGACCCCCTCAACGTGCATCTTGACCGCGTCAACCAGCCGGCAGTCCCGCAGGAGTGCCATGTTGAGCTGCGCGAGCCGCGCGCGCGGATTGCCTGCGTCGAGTCCTTCGTCAACCATCATCTGCTCGGTGTAGTGCGCCCAGCCCTCTTCGGCCATGAACACGTGGATCACCTGCCGAATCATCGACCAGCCCGAATGCGACTGTCGGTAGATGCCCTGCAGGAAGTGTCCGGGCAACGCCTCGTGTACTGACACCGTCTGCAGCGTGTACCGGTTCCAGAGTCGCAGCATCTTGTCCTGCTCGGCCGGCGGGTCCGCAGGGTTTGGCGGCGTGATGTAGTAGTAGCTCTCGGTCGCCCGCGTCTCGAGCGGACCCGGCCAGTCGAGCTCGCCAAACACCGCGGCGCGACGAAAGGCCGGCGTCTCCTCGACGGTGGGCATGACGTTCGGGGGCAACGTCGCGATATGTTTCTGCTCGATGAATCGGCGCAGGTCGACAACCTGCGCGCGCACCGTGCTCACGAGCTGCGCAGCGGTCGGGTGATCCGCGCCGATTTCCTCGTAGGCGCGCTCCGGGTGCGAGCGGTCGATCTCGGCGGAGACGCGATCGAAGGCAGCCCGGTCACGCTTCAACTGCGCCTCACCCGCCGCCAGCACCTGCTCGGGCGTCGCGTCGACCAGGCTCGACCGCAGGAGCTCGACGAAAGCGTCGCGCCCGATTGCAAACTGGCCGTGTGCCGTGGGCTTGCGCATCTCGAGGAACGCACGGAAACGCTCGAACGCCGCGACCGCCTCCTTGGCCGCGTCGCGCAGCGCTGTCTGCTGGCGTGGATCGTTGACCGAGGCGAACGCCGCGGGCACGTCGCGCTCGAGAAACGGGGCCGCGCCGGCCAGATTCTCGAGGGCCATCTCGATGTAGACGGGTGGCATCGCCGTCAGGTTGGCCTCGGCGTCGTGCAGCATGCGCGGCAGCAGCCGTTCGCGCGCGATGACGAGCGACAGCCGCTCGGCGGGCGACGCAAACGAGCGGATGATCAGCCAGTTAACGGCGTTGAGCCCGAACACGACATACCGGTTCGGGTCGTGACGCCAGAGCTGGACCGTCTGTTCCTCGAGCAGCTGGCCGTGGATCCAGCCAATGAAGATCTCGCGATCGTCGCGCTCGATCGGCGAGAGTGTTGCCGCATCAAGGGCGGTGACCTGGGCGAGAACGGCCTCGAGTCGCCCGGTGCGCGCCGCGTGCCCCTGAGGCGAGACGTCATCGAGCTGCGCGTCGTAGTCGTGGACGCCCGTCTCCGTCGCAAATACGGGGGACGCGCGAAACTCCGCCGCAAAGTACGCCTCGCTGATGGCCGCGAGCGTTGCGTTTCCGGGGCTGGCACCGGTGGCGGGCGAGCCGGTCAGCGCGAGGCACGCGGTGAGCGCCAGCCAGGCGGACCAACGACGCCGGAAGCGAGTTGCGATCTGCATCCGGGGACACCTCAACAAATGGGCCTGCATCCTGCGAATGACTCAGTGGACGCCGACCAGCGAGAGGCTGACGAGCAGCACGCGCTGCGTGCCGCGGTAGCTGTCGGTCGCATCGAACGACTCCTCGAGCGAGTGCATCCCCAGCCAGCGGCCACCGCCACCCAGGGCAATGGCTGGAATCCCGAGCCGGACCGGCATGCCGGCGTCCGTGCTGCCCGAGGTCACGTTCGATTCGATTCCAAGGGCGCGATCCGCGGCAAGCGCCGTCTCGACGATGGGTGCGTCCGGGGCCTGCACGCCGACCGGGCGCTCGCCGATCTTCTCGATTTCGACCGTCAGTTTCTCTTCGGACGCCCAGAAGGCGTTCTCCTCGCCGAGCGCGGCAGCAACGGCGACGTGCAACTTCGCATCG
Organism: uncultured Steroidobacteraceae bacterium; assembly: GCA_964395195.1. GTDB lineage: Bacteria > Pseudomonadota > Gammaproteobacteria > Steroidobacterales > Steroidobacteraceae > CAIKZZ01. The sequence continues at coordinate 954 of CAYNCY010000151.1, read as the reverse complement.
AGGTTGTCGAGTTCCGCGGCTCCTACGGAGCGCAGGTCGACTTCCATGAAGGCCGTGTGCGCGATCGAGTTGACCGAGGTCCCGCCCTCGATCCGCCCGACCGTAAAAGTCGTTCGCGGCTGGGCCGGAACCTTGAACTGCGCGATCCGGTCGATTGCCCTGCCGAGGGCATGGATCGCGCTCGGCAGACCGAACGCCCAGTAACTGTGGCCGCCCGGCCCGTGGAAGGTCACCCGGTAGCGATGACTCCCGATTTCGCGGTTGATCAGGTCGTAACCACTCGCATCGACCGTGATGAAATGCGTGACCTTGCCCCGGAGCTCGCCTTCGAGCAGCGCCTTGACGCCGCGCAGATTACCGAGGCCCTCCTCTCCCACGTCCGCGACGAAGACAATCGATCCTTCGGTGACGACCTCCGCCCGCTTGAGGGCCTCTGCCGTCGCGAAAAGCACGGCGAGCCCGCGACAGTCATCGCCAATTCCAGGTCCCTTCAGCACATTGCCGTTTCGCGTGACGCCGACGGCCGTGCCCTCCGGGAAGACCGTGTCGAGGTGTGCCGCGAGCGCGAGTGTCGGCGCGCGGCTCCGGCCCGGTCGCTCGCCGACGACATTGCCGACGTCGTCGATGTGAACGTTCACGAGGCCCAGCTCGAGGAAGCGCTGCCGGACCGCCTGCGCGCGAAGCGACTCCTTGAACGGCGGCGCCGGGATCTCGCAGATCCGGACCTGCTGCTCGAGGGTTGCGGTCTCGGCGGCCTTAATGCCGTCCATCGCGCGGCGCGCAGTCGCGTGCGCCAGCACTTCGGCGGGCGTGGCCCCCGACGCGCCGGGTGCGAGCACCGCAAGAAAAGCCGCGGCGAGCATGCCGAGGGTGCGGGCAACCAGCCCAGGAATGCGCGAGCTCACCACCAGCCGCGTCGCTTGAACCAGATGATAGGAACAAGCGTGCTGAGGG
>CAYNCY010000150.1:0-8272 GCA_964395195.1 uncultured Steroidobacteraceae bacterium | reverse complement strand
TCTCGAGACGAGTCACTCGGTGACGCAGCAGGAGATTGTGGGTCGGATATCCGCGTGGATTCTCCCCGACAAGAATCCCGACGCGACCCTCCAGGCAAGGTGGGTGCAGGGAGGCCAGGGCCGCCCGTACGGCTGGTACTCCTCGACGCAGGTGACGCCCGAGGTGATCGCCGCCGCGACGCCGCTCAGTCTCACCTACGTGCCGAACGAGCGCGATCACGTGGAACTCCACAGCTTTCGGATCAAGGCCCAGCCGGGCCAGAGGGTGTATATCAAGGTCAACTCGGGCCTGCAGTCCTTCGGCGGCTACCGGATGCCGGACCCCTTTGATGCGATCCTGACGGTGCCTGCCTTTCCGCAGGAGCTGCAGATTGCGCAGGAGGGCTCCCTGCTCGCGCTCTCGGGCAAGCGCAGGCTCACCGTCTTCTCGCGAGACGTCCCCGCGTTTCGCGTCCAGGTCGCACGACTGCTGCCCAACCAATTGCAGCACTTCGTCTCACAGAGCAGCGGCTCGATCAGCGCGCCGGAGTGGTACGGGAGCTTCAGTCCGAGCAACGTGACGGAGACGTTCACGAACATCGTGGACCTGCCGAAGCTCGAGCCCGGGACTGCGCACTACGAGGGCATCGACCTCGGCGAGTACCTCAACCGTCCGGGCGCGAGCAAGCTTGGCATTTTCCTGCTGAGCGTCCAGGCGTGGGACCCGCAGCGCAAGCAGCTGATCGGCGGGACCGACGACGACTCGTGCGACGACTGCGGCTACCGCGCCCGCCGTCGCGATACGCGCCTCGTGCTGCTGACGGACCTCGGCCTCCTCGTCAAGCGCGCCGAGGACGGCAGCCAGGACGTCTTCGTGCAATCCATCCACACGGGTGAGCCCGTGACGGGCGCCGTCGTCGAGATCATGGGCCGCAACGGCGAAACGGTCCTCCACGAGACCTCCGATGCGACGGGCCACGTTCACTTCCCCGATCTCAAGAGCTTCACGCACGAAAAGAAGCCGATTCTCTACGTCGCGCGCCTCGGCGCAGACCTCACTTTCCTGCCGATCGGCGAGCGCGCGCACCGACTCGATCTGTCGCGCTTTGACGTCGGCGGGGTCAGCAACGTCGCGAATCCGAGCGCGCTGACGGCGTTCCTCTTCTCCGATCGTGGCCTGTATCGGCCGGGCGAGGAGATCCGCGCCGCGGCAATCGTCAAGGCGCAGGACTGGCGCCGGCTGCCGGCGGGTCTGCCACTGCTCGTCGAGATCACGGATCCCCGCGGCGTCACGGTCCGTCGTGACACCGTCAGGCTTTCCGAGGCCGGCTTCGAGGAGATCCGCTACCCGACCCGGGACACGTCCCCGGCTGGCAGCTACACGATCAGCGTGTCGATCATCCGCGATGCCGATCGGCGCGAGCGCATCGGTTCGCTCGCCGTGTCGGTCCGGGACTTCCTGCCCGATCGCCTGAAGATGCTGACGCACTTCTCGAGCGAGGCGCGCGAGGGGTGGGTGTCTCCGCAAGACCTCATGGCGGACGTCTCGCTCGAGAACCTCTTCGGCACGCCGGCGACCGGTCGCCGCGTCGTCGGATCAATCCGCCTCGCGCCGGCTTTCCCCGCATTTGCCACTTACAGGGACTACCAGTTCCGCGACCCGGAAGCCGCCAAGGAGAGTTTCCTCGAGAAGCTGCAGCCACAGACCACGGACGACAAGGGACGCGCGCAGTTTCCCCTCGACCTGCAGCGCTTCGCCCGGGCGACCTACCGCGTCGCCTTGACGGTCGAAGGGTACGAAGCGGACGGCGGTCGCGGAGTCACAAACGAGGCGTCGCAGCTCGTCTCGAGCCTCCCGTACCTTGTGGGCTGGAAAGCCGACGGCGGCCTCGACTTCATCTCGCGCACCTCGCATCGGGCCGTGCACCTGATCGCGGTCGACCCGCACCTGAAATTGACGGCGGTGCCGGACCTCGCGCTCGACCGGATCGAGCGCCGCTATGTTTCCACGCTGCTCAAGCAGGACGATGGCACCTATCGCTACGAGTCGCGGGTGAAGGAGGTCGTGCTCGCCAGCCAGCCGTTTGCCGTCGCAGCCACCGGCGCCGACCTCGCGCTCGACTCAGCGGCGCCCGGCCGGTTCAGCTACGTCGTGCACGACCGGGCAGGGCAGGTATACGCACGCATTGACTACGCCGTTGCCGGCGCTGCGAACCTGACGCGTACGCTCGAGAAGAACGCCGAGCTGCAGATCACGCTCAACAAGAAGGACTACGCGCCGGACGAGGAGATCGAGATGCAGATCCAGGCACCGTACACGGGTGCCGGGCTGATCACGATCGAGCGGGAACGCGTCTTCTCGTGGCACTGGTTCAAGACCTCGACCACGAGTTCCATCCAGCGCGTTCGCGTGCCGGCCGGTCTCGAGGGCAACGCCTACGTCCAGGTCACCTTCGTTCGCGACCCGGGCTCCGAGGAGATCTATACCTCGCCCCTGTCCTACGGCATCCAGCCCTTCTCGATCGCGCTGAACGCCCGCCGAAACGCCATCACGCTCGACGCGCCAGAACTCATCCAGCCGGGCGAGGCGCTGAAAGTCGCCTTCCGGACGGAGCGGCCCGCGAAGATTGCGCTCGTGGCGGTCGACGAGGGCATCCTGCAGGTTGCGACGTACAAGACACCCGACCCGCTCGGCTTCTTCTTCCAGAAGCGTGCGCACGCCGTCGACACGCGGCAGATCCTCGACCTGATACTTCCGGAGTTCCGCACCTCGATGCTGTCGGCGCCGGGTGGCGACGAGGGTGGGGCGATCGGCCGGCACCTGAATCCCTTCAAGCGCAAGACGGACCTTCCGGTCGCGTGGTGGTCCGGCATCGTCGATGCGGATGCGACCACGCGCGAGCTTTCCTACACGGTGCCGAACTCCTTCAATGGCCGGCTACGCGTGTTCGCGGTCGCGGTTGGGCCGGACGCGATCGGCACGGTGGAGCGCGAAACTACAGTCCGCGGCGATTTCGTGCTGTCGCCGAACGCGCCGTTGACGGTCGTGCCGGGAGACGAGTTCGACGTGAGTGTCGGCGTCGCCAACAACGTCAAGGGCTCGGGCCCCGACGCGAAGATCGAGATTGGCGCAAAGGGCACCGCGGGGCTCGAGATCGTGGGGCCGGCGAGCCAGAGCGCTCCCATCGGCGAGCTGCGCGAGGGCTCCGCCCGCTTCCACGTACGGGTGCGTGATGAACTCGGAAACGCCGCGCTCACGTTCACGAGCCGCCTCGGCACGCGCTCGGCGGCGGCAACGGCAACGATGTCGATTCGGCCGGCGACGCCCTATTCGAGTGTGCTGCACGCCGGCACGGTCCAGGGCGCGGCGGACATTGCGACGACACGTTCGCTCTACCCGCAGTTCCGCACCCTGCGTGCGAGTGTCTCGCCGCTACCGCTGACGCTTGCTCACGGCCTCACGAGCTACCTCGGCCACTATCCGTACTCGTGTACCGAACAGATCGTGAGCCAGGCGCTTCCGGCGCTCGTACTCACCGACCGTCCGGAATTCGGCTACCTGAAGGAGCCGGGTCGCGATCCGATGGCCGGGCTCGTCGATGAACTGCGTCGGCGGCAGACCAGCGACGGCGCCTACCGGTACTGGGCCGGCGGCGTGCAGGTCGTTCCGTTCGTTTCGGTGTACGCGCAGGCGTTGCTGCTAGCGGCCGCGGAGCGCGGCCGGGCCGTCCCGCGCGACCTGATCGACAGCGGCAACGGATACCTGCGCACCGTCGCGCGCCGGGATGGCGATGATCTCGCGGACGAGCGGACCGCCGCGCTTGCCGTCTACCTGCTGGCCCGGCAGGGTCAACCCGTCACCAATGAAGTAGCGGCGCTGCAAAAGCGGCTTGCCGCCCGGTATGCGGAGCGTTGGGGCAAGGACCTGACGGCGGCTTACCTCGCGGCAACCTACGAGCTCATGAAGCAGCATGAGCTCGCATACCGGACGATTGCCCCGCTCTTCAAGGGCGTGGCGCCCGGCGAGGACCGCTGGGACGGCGCCATGGTCGCGAATGCCTCGCTTCTCTACATCCTTTCGCGGCATTTCCCGGACCGGCTGCCGCAGCTGACGCCTGAGCTCATTCCCGATCTGGCGGGCCGGGTGAACCGCGGCGAGTACCAGTCACTGTCCGCGGCAATGACGATCCTCGCGTTCGATGCGTACGCGACGGCCGTGGGCGAGCGCGTGAGCGGTCATCTCGCGATCGCGGCTCTGCTGCGCGATCGCTCCGTGCAACCGTTGCCATTACCCCCGGGCCTCATTCCGCGGACCGACTATCCGGCCACGGCCGCATCGCTGCGCTTTAAAAACGACAGCGGGTTGCCAGGCTACTACCTGGTCGAGGAGTCTGGCTTCGACCACGTTCCGCCGCCGACCGCGGAGACCAAGGGCCTCGAGGTCATTCGCGAGTACCTCTCCTCGAGCGGCGACCCGGTCACGTCGGCGAAGGTCGGCGAGGAACTCACCGTCCGCGTGCGGTTTCGGGCGATCGGGCGCACGTCGATCCCCGACGTCGTACTCGTCGACTTGCTGCCGGGTGGCTTCGACCTGTCGATGCCACCGCCACCCAACGGAGCCGGTGCACGGCTCGCGGCGGATGCCGTCGAACGCAACGGGACGAATGCCTCGACGCCGTCCGACGAAGACGACGAGCAGGGGGCGAACCGGATGCCCGACAGCGAGCGCTGCGGCTGCGGGTTCCTCTGGTACCGCCCGCCGCAGTTTCCGGACTACGCGGACCTGCGCGAGGATCGTGTGGTCCTGTATGGCCGCGCCACCGACTCGGTGCAGGAGTTCCGGTACCGCATCAAGGCGGTGAATGCGGGCCGTTTCATCTCTCCGCCGGCCTACGGCGAGTCGATGTACGAGTCCGGAGTGCGCGCGCGCTCGACCGCCTCGCGGCTCACGGTGACCGCTCCCTGAGCCGCGCATGCGCCACCTACTCGGACGCACCGCGCTCGCGCTTCTCCTGGTTGGGGTGGCGCTCCTCGCGATCCGCCTCTGGCCGCATCGCTCGCTCGCGACGTACGCGCCGGCATCGACTGCCGTATATGCGGCAGATGGCCGGCTGCTGCGGCTTACGCTTGCGCCGGATCAGCAGTACCGGGTGTGGACGCCACTCGAGTCCATGAACCCGACGATCGTGCAGGCGCTGCTGCTGCACGAGGACCAGTACTTCGCGTGGCATCCGGGCGTCAATCCGGTGGCGCTGGGCCGTGCGACCGCGCTCACCCTGGTCGGGCGGGGGCATGCGGGTGCCTCGACGATCACGATGCAGCTCGCCCGGCGCATCTATGGGCTTCATACGCGTTCGGTCGCCGGCAAGATCGAGCAAGTACTGGCGGCAATCTGGCTCTCGGTTCGCTACTCCAAGCACGACGTGCTCGAGGCGCACCTCAACCTGCTGCCGTACGGCGGCAACGTGCAGGGTGTGGGAGCGGCCAGCCTGATCTATTTCGGGAAGCGCGCCGATGAGGTATCGCTCGCGGAGGCCCTCGCGCTCGTCGTCATTCCGCAGTCGCCCCAATCACGGGACCCGGCCGGCGCGGAGCCGGCGGCGCTCCGCGCCGCTCGCGGACGCCTGCTGGCGCGCTGGAAGGTGGCGCACCCGGCCGACACGGCCGCGCTACGCCTCGCCCAGGCACCGCTAGAGTACGGCTCGGCGGCGGCGCTGCCGTTCCTGGCCCCCCACCTGACCGACGCGCTGATCGCGGCCGCGCCGGCGCGGCACGATATTCACTCGACGATAAGCCTGCCGCTGCAGCGCCTGCTCGAGCAGTCGATCGCACGCTATGTCGAGTCGCACGGGAACCGCGGCATCGTGAATGCGAGTGCGCTGCTCGTGGACCTGCCAACGATGGAAGTGCAGGCGCTCGTGGGCTCCGCTGCCTACGGCAATGCCGCGATTGGCGGCCAGGTCAACGGCGTTTTCGCCAAGCGTTCGCCGGGGTCGACGCTGAAACCCTTCATCTACGCGCTTGCCGTCGACCAGGGACTGATCCACGCACGTACCGTTCTCAAGGATGCGCCGACCACGTTCGGCCCGTATGCCCCCGAGAACTTCGACGGCACGTTCGTCGGGCCGATTGCCGCGGGCGATGCCCTCATCGCCTCGCGCAACGTGCCGGCCGTCGCGCTCGCGGCACACTTGAGCCAGCCCAGTTTCTACCAGTTTCTCAAATCCGCGGGTGTCTCGAGGCTCGCGAGCGAGCGTCACTACGGCCTCGCGCTCGCGCTCGGCGGCGGCGATGTCACGATGGAGGAGCTTGCAACGCTCTACGCGATGCTGGGCAACGGCGGCGAACTGCGGCCGCTCCGGTACACGCGCGATGCGCCACAGAGTGCGGCCACGCGGCTCCTGTCCCCGGAGGCGAGCTTCATCGTGCTCGACGTTCTCACGCACAATCCGCGTCCGGACGCGATCGAGGAAGGGACGAGTGCCGGGAGCCCGGTTGCCTGGAAGACGGGCACGTCGTGGGGATTCCGGGACGCGTGGAGCGCCGGTGTGATTGGCTCGCGCGTGCTGGTTGTCTGGGTGGGCAATTTCGACGGCACCGGGAACCCCGCGTTCGTTGGTCTTCGGGCGGCCGCGCCGCTCTTCTTCCAGATCGCGGACGCCATCGACGCGACCGATCGCACGCCCCGGACGCGAGGACTCACCGTTCCCCCAAGCCTGCGCAAGGTCGAGGTCTGCGTCGCCTCCGGCGATCTCCCCAACGCCGACTGCCCGCGACGGACGTCGACCTGGTTCATCCCCGGCAAGTCACCGATCCGGGTTAGCACCGTCCATCGGCGCGTCCGTGTCGACTTGAGGACCGGACGCCAGGCCTGCGCCGACGCGCCCCCCGGCATGACGCGCGAGGAGGTCTACGAGTTCTGGCCGTCGGACCTGTCCGCGCTGTTCGCGCGCGCCGGCATGCCGCGTCGCCGCCCACCACTGCCCGGCGATTGCGCGGACGGAAATGCGCTGCTCACCGCGCGCCCGCAGATTCGATCGCCGATCACGGGCGCCGCGTACCAGCTGCGCGCCTCGCATCCGACCGACAACACGATTGGGCTCACGGCCACCGCGGATGGCGCCGTGCAGATGCTCTACTGGTTCGCGGACGCCAATTTCCTCGGCGCGGCGCCTCCCAACGCAACGCTTCCCTGGAATCCGGCCCGCGCCGGCGAGTTTGCGCTCAGCGTGGTCGATGATCACGGCGCGAGCGATGCGCGCACCGTCCGCGTCGGCCTCCTGCCGTAGCGGCTAGCGCGCGGCGCCAGCGGCGCTCGTGCCAAAGGTTCGCTTGTAGACGATTCCGCCCCGCATCACGAAGACCACTCGCCGCACGGCCGTGATGTCGGTCAGCGGGTCGCCATCGAGGGCGATGATGTCGGCCTCGTACCCCGGGGCGATCGTTCCGATGCGCTCGCCCAGCCCGAGGGCCTCGGCGCCGAGCGACGTCGCCGACACGATGGCGACCATCGGATCAACACCGGCATCGCGGACGCGGTCAATGAACTCCTCGGCGTTGCGGCCGTGCGCGCCGGCCACGGCATCGGTTCCGAACACGACCTTGAGGCCCGGCGTCCGGGCTGCGCGGTGCACCAGGTCGTGGTTGGCGGGGAGGATCTGCTCCATCGCAGCGAACCCTTCGGCCGTGTAGCCGCTCGTCCCGATGTAGCGCTCGCGGTTCAGGAGGTAGTTCTCGATCACGAGCCCCGCCTGGGGATCGAGGTACGTGCCGCGCTCGGCCATCAGCTTGAGGTCGTCGTCCGTCGCGAGTGTGCCGTGCTCGATCTGCGTGCAACCGGCGAGCGTCGCGGCGCGGACGGCGGACTTGTAGGCATGCACGAGCGTGCGCAGTCCGAGCTTGCGGGCCTCGTCGCAGGCCGCGTCGAGTTGCTCCTGCGACAAGGTCATCGCACCACCCAGGCGGATCGACTGCGATGCAAAGATCTTGATGAGGTCGGCGCCGGCGGCTTTTTGCTTGCGGATGAACGCGCGAATTTCCGCGGGTGTTCCGGTCGCCTCGCCGCGGCCCTCCAGCGGCTCGACGGCGGTCAGGATGCGCGGGCCGGGGAGGCGACCGGACGCAATCGCCTCCCGCAGCGGCACGTCGTTCGGCGACCCGACACTTTGGATCGTCGTGACGCCGGCCAAGAGCGTCGCCCAGGCATTGGCTGCCGACTGGTAGGCGGCGACCGCGGTGCTCCCGTCGGGGCCGGCGTTCTTTCCATCCGGACCGAAGCTCCAGGTGATGTGGG
>CAYNCY010000149.1:0-8292 GCA_964395195.1 uncultured Steroidobacteraceae bacterium | reverse complement strand
TCGGTGCCATCGCTCTGCAGCCGGACGGACACGGGCGTCAGCACGTGGCTCGCGACGAGGGGCTCGCCGGCCTCGTTGCGGCAGTCGCCCGCATCGACACGGGAGAGCTCCGTCGCCTCGGTCACCGCAACGTACGGGACGGTGCCACCCGTGCGCAGTTGAGCCGCCGCGGTCAGCAAGCTGCAGAGCGCCGCCGGCGACGCCCGGTCGATCAGGAAAAAGTCGAGCATCACGGCGCGCGGCTTCAGCACCTGGAGTTCCGAGAGGAGTTCCGCGTGGAAGTCGACCGGCACCGGCCAGTGCGCGCCGCGCAGCTCGAGCGCGGCATCGTTGACGAGCATCACCACGACGCGCGGGCGCGCCGTTGTCGTGGTCCTGGCGTCCGGCGCGAGGCGCGGGTAGAGCCAGCTCGAATTGCCGAACCAGGCATAGACCAGGTCCTGCGAGTAGCGATGGCCCACGCTCATGGCGCCGAGCGGGTTGAAGTTCAGGAAGAAGAGCGCGACCGCCGCAAGTAGCAGACTTTCAAGGAGTATTCCCTGACCGCCCGCGCGCGGGCTCTCCTCGGCGGGCTTGGCTGGCGCCGCGGTCATCGCGGTGTCGTCGCGGCGCGCCGCGACCGGCGCCCCTCGTCACGCGACCAAGCTGACAAATCGACCGTGCCCATGCCCCCACCCAGCGTTCCCCAAGCCCTCTAGTGTGCCGGATATTGGATTGACACCGAAGGCCGCTGTCGTATGCTGATCCTCGACACAAGAACGCTCGACCGTGCGTACGAAGGTGGGGCGAGAAGGCCACCCGGGCTCGGCGAACGACGGGGATCGTGACTCGATTCGTACTGATTCGGCGGCGACGGCTGCGCCTGAGCGGGCGTCGTGACCGTCGCGCCCATGTCTGCTTCAAACAAAAGGGGTGGTAGCGGTGAAAACCAGGTCATGGCCGTTCGTGACGGCCCTCGCGATGCTGGGACTCGCCCTGGCCAGCCCGGCGGTGGGTGGCTCCAAGGCGCTCCTGATCGGCGTCGGCAAGTACGATCTTCCGAACAACGACCTCCCCGGCATCGATCTCGACATCGAGAACATGAAGCATGTCTCGAAGATCATGGGATTCGCTCCGAACGAGGTGAAGGTGCTCTTCGACGAGCAGGCGACCTATGCGGGCGTCAAGACGGCGCTCGCGACCTGGCTTCGCGACGGCGTCGGCCCCGATGACCGCATCCTCATTTATTTCAGCGGGCACGGCACGCGCGTGCCGGATCCGCGCCCGAACGCGGGGTCCGCCGTTGACGACGCGCTCGTGCTGCACGACGTGAAGACCGCCCGCGTAAACGGGCGCGCAACGCTCGCGAACGTGCTGCTGGGCTACGAATTCGGCGAGGCGCTAGCTGCCATTCCGAGCAAGCACATCCTGGTGCTGGTGGATGCCTGCCACAGCGGCACGGCGACCCGGACGCTCGCGCTCGGCAACCGACGCCTCGGGGAAGGCACCGGTGCCATCAAGTTCTTCAGCTATCCCGGTGCACCGACCGGCACGACGCGGGCGCTCAAGGCCCGCGGTGCGACCGAAAACTACGCGGCGGTCTCGGCGGCGCGCGACGATGAATACGCGATCGCGACCGAGCACGGCGGTCTCTTCACGCTCGCGGTGCTCGATTCGATCGACGAGGCGTCGCGGAGCGCCAAACGGCCCACCGTCGCTGACCTGCGGGCGTCGACCACCGCGTACATCGAGAAACACACCGACGAGCAGTCACGCCACCATCCGGTCGCCGACGGCAACAAGGCGCTGATCGACAGCCAGCTCAACCTGGTGCCGCTGCGCAACGGCAACGGTCCGACGTGGGCGGCGCTCGAGGCACTCGCGGGCAAGGGCACGCCGCTGGTCGTCAAGGCGGGGGCCTCCGAGCTCAGGATCGGCGATGAGATCGTCCTGACCGCTGCCGTACCGCGCGCAGGCTTCCTCAACGTCGTCGCGATCGACAGCCAGGACCGGGCCACCGTCCTCTATCCGAACCAGTTCTCGCCGGGCAACGATGTTGTCGCGAGCACCTTCCAGTTTCCGACGCCGGAGATGGGCTTCGTGCTGCGCGCGACGGAGCCCGCGGGTCCGACGCTGGTCGTTGCCTTCCTCACCGACAAGAAGGTGAACCTGCTCGACCTCGGGGTCGAGGGTCGCGATGCGGCCGGCAAGATGGAGTCGACGTTCACCGAGGTGAACGCGCTCGCCACGCGCGCGATCTCCGTCGAGGCCCGCCACACGTCCGGCTTCGCATCGGGTACCGTCACGATCAATGTGAAGCCCTGAGCGGGAACGACGCCGCAACAGAGTCAGGCCTTGCCAATGACGCACAGTGTGGCTCGCGGGCGAAAGCTGAATAGCCGGGAGATGTCATGCAGAGGATTCGGCCGGGTTTCGCCGGAGTGATGCGCGCGAGTGCGCTTGTTGCGGCAATCGCGCTTGCCCCGCCGGCGCTGGCCGAGGTCGCGACGATCGCGCTTGCGCCGACGCAGACCCAGCTGACGCTGATCGAGGGTCGCGATGCCAATCGTCTGCTCGCCGACAAGCGCCTGAAGACCGTCGATGCGGACGGCGCGGCCGAGCACGCGCTCGCGGCGTTCTGCGCGAACGGCGAGGCGCAGCGTGCGGCGGCGGACAAGGGACTGATCGGCGAGTTCCTTGGGCAAATCCTCAGCATCACGCTCGAGAAGGTCTCCGACCGCATCCACGCGGAGATGGCGAAGTACAGCGCCGTGTCCGAGAGTACCGCGCGCGTCGACTACTACCGGGGCGCAACCGGCTCGGCGGCCGGTCACCTCGAGAGTCGCTACCCGTGCCTCCGCTTCGTGCGCATTGCGACCGACAGCGCCGGGCAATCGGAAATCGCGCTCGATTTCGTCGCGGGCATCGGCCTCGACAGCGGCCGTGACGCGGTGGTGCTGCGTCCGCTCAGGCTCTTCGTCAGCAAGACATCGGCGCGCAGCGCTACCGGCAAGTATGGTGTTGCGATTTCGATCCACGCCGATGCGGTCTGGCGCGACGCCAACGTCGGTCATCAGGGGCTCGTGTTCGAGCAGACCATCTCGAACGAATCGATCGATCTCAATGCGGGCCCGTTCCTCAAGTACTACCCCATCGAGACGATGGGCGGGCGCCGCGTGCCGATCGTCCCGCTCTCGACCGACGCCGACCGCAGCCACGACTTTGGCCGGGTCGACATTACGGTGAGCTCCGCGGAGATCGGCGCGCCGCCGGCGACGCTGGCGCTGCTGTCGCAGCTCTTTCCGCTGACGACCGAGCGGCGGGCACGCCTCCTGATCGAGGCGGCGATCATCTCGAACCTTCCCGCCCCGCCGTACTGACCGGGAGTTCCTGATCGGCCGATCCGGAGCGTCCCGCGGCGCGCGTGAAATCAATGCGTCCGGAACCGCCAGTAGAGCCCGATTGCGGCGTCCTTGACGCGTTCGAGCACGAAGCGCTCGCGCTGCTCGGGCGGCAGGCTCTTGCGGATCACGTACTTGAGGTCCGACATCACCGTGCCGCTGTCGCCGAAGTACGAGTGACCCAGGAACTCGGTACTGACGGCGGAGGCATCGACCGTGTCGAGGCCCTGCAGCACGACCAGGTCCCGGCCGCTCTCGCCGAGCCTCACGTACCCGCCATGTACGCCGCGTGACGCCGCGAGCGCCTTGTCGTTGCTCGAGGCATACAAGGTGAAGCGCGGCCCGGCGCCGAGGATCGCGGGCGCAATCTCGCGCTTGAAGACATCCGCATCGATGTCCGGGGCGGCGAGCACGATCTGCTTGAACGGCACGCGTCGCGACGGATCGCTCGCGATCATCTCCTTGAAGCCGCGTGTCAGCACGCGGTTGCCCATGCTGTGGGCAATCACGTAGATCGGCGTGTTCGGCGCGAGCGTCGCGAGCGAGCCGAGGACTTCCTTCATGTCGGGGACGGACCACTCCGCCGCCTGCTCATCGACCGTGTACTCGAGCGTCTCGCCGCGGGATGGCCAGGAAAAGAGCACCGTCGAGCCCGCGAACCGGAGGTCGAAGGCGAGCTGACCCGCGCGCCGCGCGGCGTCGGAGAACGACGAGTTGTAGCCATGGACGAAGACGAGGATTCCGGGATTGCCGAGTTCGGTCGCGTGCTTTGCGACCTCCGCCCGCCAGGCGCTCGTGCTCATCGGGGTCAGTGTCTGGAGCATCACGTGCTTGTCGGGATCGGCGCTGAATTCGAGGCGCAGGATCGACGGCGCCTCGAGTTGGCCGACCTCGTGGGTGCGGGGCAAGGCGACGTTGACGACACCAAACGCGAGGCTGCCGCGGTCGCCGCCAAAGTGCTCGTCCGGGGCCTGGGTTCCTGTCGCCTTCCGGTTGGTCGCGTAGAAGACCCGCATAACGTGGTAACGAAGCTTGCCGCTCGAATCTAGAACGGGTTGGCCCACTTCGGCCGTCGTGTCCGTGAAATCACGCGTGCGAGTTACGGGCGCACGCGGCGGCGTCGCGGCGGAGAGTATCCGGTCGAGCACCGGGAGCGCCTCGCCGTTCGCCGCGCGCGCGACCTCCGCCGCGAGCGCAGGTACGTCGTCGGTGGCGACCGCGATGTGCAGCTCGAGCGCGGGTGCCACGTCCTCTCCGCAGAGGTCCGGATCGAACGGCGCACCGTAGACCTCCTCCGCGTGCCCGTCCCAGAAGCGCCGGTTCGTGAGGATGGCGCCGAGGCGCGGCGCAAAGGCGGTGACGTCGGCGCCTGTCGTGTCGAGCGAGAGCCGCGCGGTGCGCGCCTCGTCGAGCGAGGAGCCACGGACGCAGAGTTCGAAATGGGCGGCGTTCGCCGTCCCGAGCGTTGCCGATGCGGCGAGCGCCAGCAGCGCGCGGTGCGCGGTGCGCGCCAAGGCGCGAATTTCAATCGGCATACGTCCCCCCGCTCGGCGCTGGCTCACACCCGTCGTCGCGGGCGATCCCCGGAGGTTAGCCGGTGTCTCCGTCGAGTGCAGGGGATTAAATGGACGCGGGCACCGATGCGAGCGCTCGTCGGCCTTCGCGTGCTCGTGCCGAGAAGGCGTGTCCTTTCAATATGTTACATTGCCGCCGCGCGCTCCCGATCGAAGGCTGCGCGCGACCACTCTGCGACCTCGTTTCAAGGGTAGCCATGGAGATTCCGATGCCGCGCATGCTCAGTTCGCCGATATCCGCGACCCGCCGGTCCGTCACGCTGCTTGGGCACGCCGTGCTCGGCCTCGGCTGGGCGACCGCCTTCGCCGCCGCACCAGCTGCCGCTCCGACGCCCACCCTCGCCCGCGAGATCCTCGAACAACTGATCGACCTCAACACGACCCACGCCGTCGGCTCGACCATTGCGGCCAAGGCGCTCGCAGACCGATTCCTCGCGGCGGGATTTGCCGCGTCCGACGTCACGGTCCTGGCACCGCCCGACCATCCAACCAAGGGCAACGTCGTCGTGCGGCTGCACGGCAAGGGGCACGGCGCGCCAGTCCTCTACATCGGTCATCTTGACGTCGTCGAAGCGAAGCGCGACGACTGGACGGTCGATCCGTTCAAGCTCACCGAGAAGGACGGGTGGCTCTACGGTCGCGGTACGATCGACATGAAGGGCCAGGACGCCGCGATGGCGGCGAGCCTGATCCGGCTCAAGGGTGAGGGATTCAAGCCAGAGCGCGACCTGATCGTCGCCTTCACGGCTGATGAAGAGAGCGAGGGCGATGCCAATGGCGTCGACTGGCTCTTCCGCGCCCATCGCGACCTGGTCGATGCCGGGCTCATCATCAATCCGGACGGCGGCGAAGCGGGCACCAAGTCGGGTCGCAAGCTCTACGTCGCGATCCAGACCAGCGAGAAGGTTTTCCTGACGCTCGGACTCACGGTCCTCGACAAGGGCGGCCACAGCTCCCGGCCGACGAGTGCGAACCCGATCTACCGGTTGAGCGCCGCACTCACGCGCGTCGGCCAGCTGCGTTTCCCGACGCACCTGACCGAAACGACCAAGCTCTATTTCGCACGACGCGCCGACCTCGAGTCAGGACAGCTGCAGAGCGACATGCGTGCCGTTGCCAACGGAACGGCTGATGCGGCGGCGATCGAGCGGCTCTCGGCCGACGTGGAGACGAACATCATGCTCCGCACCACGTGCACGGCGACGATGATGGACGGCGGGCACGCGGAGAACGCGCTGCCGCAGCGCGCCCGTGCGTCGATTCAGTGCCGGATGATTCCTGGCGAGACCCCGGCGTCCGCAGAGGCACTCATCCGCGGCGCAATTGCCGATGACTCGGTCAAGATCAGCACGATCACCGCGGCGCGGCCGAGCCCGGAGTCGGCGCCGAACCCGGCGCTCATTCACACGGTGGAAGCCGTGTCGCACGAACTCTGGCCGGGCGTCGTCGTGCTCCCGGAGATGTCACCGGGCGCCACCGACAGCTCCTACACGCGCGTGGTCGGTATCCCGAGCTACGGGATCGACGGCATGTTCGATGATCTCGACGACGGCCGGGCGCACGGCCGTGACGAACGGATCGGTGTGACTGCGTTTGCCGAGGAGGTCGAGTTCACCTACCGGCTGATGAAGCGTCTCGCCTCGAACCACTAGCAGGCAGCTTGCCGGTGGCTCGGCGCGTCAGGCCTTCCAGACGTCGCCAAACAGCCGGGCAAAGTTACGGCCGAGGATCTTCTCGATGCGCCCCACGGTCCAGCCGCGGCGCGCGAGGTCATCGGCCAGCGTCTTGAAGCGCCGCGGATCGTTGTACTCGGGCACGAGGTTGAAGACATCCGGCGCCTCGCCCGGCGCGGCGATACCGGCCTTGGTGCGCTCCTCGAAGACCTTGCGTTGCGCCTCGGCAAACGCCGCGTTGATCTCGATCCTCGAGATGAACCCGTCCGTCCCGAGGCCGACGTGGTCCTCTCCGCAAACGTCGACCGCGTGTTCGAGATGACGAATCAGGTCATCGGCGTGCGGCTGACCGGCTACGCGGAGAAATGGCATGAAATAGATGACGGCGACGCCGCCCCGATCGGCGAGGGCCTTCAGCGAGTCATCGGACGTATTGCGCGGCACATCCACGAGCGCGCGACAACCCGTGTGCGTGATCGCCATCGGCGCCTTGGATGCAACGATGCCCTCGCTGATGGTCCTTGGGCCCGCGTGGCTCAAGTCCAGCAGCATCTGCAGGCGATTGATCTCATCGACGAACTCGTGTCCGAGGCGGCTCAAGCCGCCATTCGCGGTCTCGAGGCACCCATCGCCGATCAGGTTGCGTCGATTGTAGGTCGGCTGGGCGATGCGAACGCCGAGGTCGTAGAAGGTTGCAAGCCGCGTCAGGTCGCCTTCCAGCATGCTGCTGTCCTGGAAGTCGAAGATCAGCCCCAGGCGGTTCGACGCCTTCGCATCGCCGATGTCTTTCGCGCGCAGGACCTTGAAAAAGTGATCGGGGTGGCTCGCAATCTCGCGCTCGACGCCCGCGATTCCCTCGACGGCCCGGTCGAAGCGGCCGGGCGCGTTTCCGACTTCGTTGACCGTGATGCTGAGGGCGGTTACGCCCGAGGCACGGACATCCGCCAGGTCCTGAGCCGACCAATTGCCATTGTCCGATCGCGCGGGGTCGAGGCCGCCGGGTGAACCGAGCCCATCGATGACGGTGGCGTTCGTGTAGTTCGATTCGGGGAAGCCCGCGGGGCCCGCGCCGACGGCGCCGGTCCACGGCAGGGCGTAGCCGGCAAGAGAGGACAGAATGGCGTCGCGACGAGTGATCACGGATTTCCCCCTCGGGCGGGACTCTTTTGGGTCCGGATCGTGCGGCAGCCGGCCCCGGTGGACGCCGCCGATCAGCCGGGTACGGAGAGTCCGCGAACGACCGCCGGCCGCGCCAGGAAGGCGGTGAGCACACGGTTGACCTCGCGGTAGTCCTTGATGCCGACGAGATCGCCGGCTTCGTAGAAACCGATGAGGTTCCGGACCCATGGAAAGGTCGCGATGTCGACGATCGAATACTCCTCGCCCAGAATCCATCGACGGCCCGCCAGGCGCCGGTCGAGAACCGCGAGCAGTCGCTTCGCCTCGGTCACGTATCGGTCGCGCGGTCGCTTGTCGTCAAACTCCTTGCCGGCGAATTTGTTGAAGAAGCCGACCTGGCCAAACATCGGGCCGATGCCACTCATCTGGAACATCAGCCACTCGAGTGCTTCATAGCGACCCGCAGCATCCGCCGGAATGAATTTTCCGGTCTTCTCGGCGAGGTACATCAGGATCGCGCCCGATTCAAAGAGCGGCATCGGTTTG
>CAYNCY010000148.1:0-8299 GCA_964395195.1 uncultured Steroidobacteraceae bacterium | reverse complement strand
GTACCACCTCCATCTCAAATTCCTTCCAGCCGAGCACCGACTCCTCGAGGAGCACTTCACCGGTGGGCGAAGCATCAAGTCCGCGCACCACCATGTCCTCGAATTCCTCGCGGTTGTAGGCGATGCCGCCGCCGGAGCCGCCGAGCGTGAACGACGGGCGGATGACGGTCGGGTAGCCGATCTCGGCCTGCACCGCGAGGCCTTCCTCGAGCGAGTGGGCGATGCGCGCGCGCGGCGTGTCGAGGCCGATCTCGCGCATCGCGTTCCGGAACAGCTCGCGGTCCTCCGCCATGTCGATCGCCTCGCGCGAGGCGCCGATCAGTTCGCAGTTGTACTCATCGAGCACGCCCTCGCGCACGAGGTCGAGCGCGCAGTTGAGCGCGGTCTGCCCGCCCATGGTGGGCAGGAGCGCATCCGGGCGCTCCTTCTCGATGATCCGGGCGACCGTGCGCCAGTGCACCGGCTCGATGTAGATCGAGTCCGCCATCTCGGGGTCGGTCATGATCGTCGCCGGGTTCGAGTTGACGAGGATGACCCGGTAGCCCTCCTCCTTCAGCGCCTTGCAGGCCTGGGCGCCGGAATAGTCGAACTCGCACGCCTGCCCGATCACGATGGGACCGGCGCCTATGATCAGGATGCTCTTGATGTCGGTGCGTTTTGGCATTCGGTTGGCGTCGGCTCAGAGGCCCGGCAGGCCCGGCTGCGCGCTCTCGGCGGGCTTGGCTTCGCGCACCTTGAGGCGCGACTGGAGCCTTCTCACCATCAGGAGCACGAAGCGATCGAAGAGCTCGCCGACGTCGTGCGGTCCCGGGCTGGCCTCGGGGTGGCCCTGGAAGCCGAAAACCGGCCGGTCGGTGAACTCGATGCCCTGCAGCGAGCCGTCGAAGAGCGAGCGGTGGGTCGTGCGCACGTTCGGGGGCAGCGTCGTCTCGTCGACCGCGAAGCCGTGGTTCTGGCTCGTGATCATCACGCGTCCGCTGTCGAGCTCCTGCACCGGGTGGTTCGCGCCGTGGTGGCCGAACTTCATCTTGACGGTCTTGCCGCCGGCGGCGAGACCGAGCAGCTGGTGGCCGAGGCAGATGCCGAACACCGGGATGTCGGTCTTCAGGAATTCCCTGATCGCCTCGATGGCGTAGTCGCAGGGCTCGGGGTCCCCGGGCCCGTTCGAGAGGAAGATCCCGTCGGGATTCATCGCGAGCACCTTGTCGGCCGGCGTCTGCGCGGGCACGACGGTCGCGCGGCAGCCGTGGTCGGCGAGGAGCCGAAGGATGTTGCGCTTGATGCCGAAGTCGTAGGCGACGACGTTGAGTCGGTGCGAGGGGCGCGCGGCGCGCGGCGCCTCCCCTTCCCAGTGGCTGCCGTCGTTCCACTGGTAGGAACGCCTGGTCGAGACCACCTTGGCAAGGTCCATGCCCTTGAGGCCGGGGAACTTCTTGGCGAGGCGCACGGCCGCGGCGGCATCGACGGTGTCCCCGGTCACGATGCAGCCCGACTGTGCGCCCTTCTCCCGGAGGAGCCGCGTCAGCCGGCGGGTGTCGATCTCGGCGATCGCAACCACCTTGCCCCGCTGCAGGAAGCCCGCGAGCGAATCGGTCGCGCGCCAGCTCGAGTGGAGGCGCGGGAGGTCGCGGATCACGAGGCCCGCGGCGAATACGGCGCCCGCCTCGAGGTCCTCGGCGGTGGTGCCGTAGTTGCCGATGTGCGGGTAGGTGAGCGTGACGATCTGGCGGCTGTAGGAGGGATCCGTGAGGATCTCCTGGTAGCCCGTCATCGCGGTATTGAAGACCACCTCGCCGGTGGTATTGCCCTTGGCGCCGACCGAAATACCCCGGAAGACCGATCCGTCTTCCAGGGCGAGTACTGCGGGCGTCGTCAAGAGTTTCACTCCCCGTGGCTGGCGCGTCGTGCGTTCCGCCACCGGTATCCGGGCCTTACATGCGCAAAGCGGGTGGAGCCTTGATTAAGACTCCGCCCGCTTCTTCGGTCGGTCACGCGTTGAGTTCGATCCGGGCGGGCATTTTACGGCAGCCGCCCCCGTCACACCAGTGCTCGCACGCCGCGCGCGACTAAAGTCCGAGCACGTCCGTCATCGAATGGCGTCCGGGCGCCCGTCCGCGCAGCCACCCGGCCGCCCGGAGCGCCCCGTAGGCGAAGGTCATCCGGTCGTGCGCGCGGTGCGTGAGCTCGAGGCGTTCGCCGGGCCCCAGGAAAAACACCGAGTGCTCGCCCGCGATGTCCCCGCCGCGCAGCGCCGCGAAGCCGATCGAGCCCGCCTGGCGCGCCCCCGGCCGGGCGCTCGCGTGCTCGACCGCGAGCGACTTGAGGTCACTGCTGCGCCCCGCCGCCGCCGCATCGCCGAGCCTGAGCGCCGTGCCCGAGGGCGCATCGACCTTGTAGCGGTGGTGCACGTCCAGGATCTCGATGTCGTATTCCGGCGGCAGCGCCCGGGCCGCCCGCTCGATCAGGAGCGCGAGCAGGTTGACCCCGAGGCTCGTGTTCGGCGCGACGAGCACCGCGATCCGCCGCGCCGCCACCTCGACCGCGGCGGCGACCTCGGGTCCGAGCGCCGTGGTCCCGATCAGGAGCGGCGCGCCCGCCGCGGTCGCGGCATCGATGTTGGAGAGCGTCGCGCCCGGCAGCGTGAAGTCGAGGACGACCTCGGCGCGCTCGAGGGCGACCCGCCGGTCCGCCGTGATGGCGACGCCAAAGCGCCGCGCGAGCCCGAGAGGCTCCGCCGCGTCCTGGCCGAGCGCGGGGCTTTCGGGCGATGCGAGCGCGCCGACGAGCTCGAAGTCGGTGCTTTCGTGGATGGCGCGAAGGAGGCTCTGGCCCATGCGCCCCGTGGCGCCGAACAGGGCGATGCGAACCGGCCGGCCGGGCGAGGCCGTCGCGCTCACTGGCCGCTCGTCTCGAAGAAGCGCTTGACGCCGGCGAGCCAGGAATCCTCGCGCGGGTTGTGGCGCTTGGCGTCCTTCCTGAGCGTCTCATCGAGCTGCTTCAGGAGCGCCTTCTGGTCGGAGGACAGGTTGACCGGGGTCTCGACCATCACGCGGCAATAGAGGTCGCCCGTCGCACCGCCGCGCACGGGCTTCACGCCCTTGTCGCGGAGCTTGAACACCTTGCCCGACTGCGTGCCGTGCGGGACCTTGAGGGTCGCGTTGCCACCCAGGGTCGGCACCTCGATCTCACCTCCCAGCGCCGCCGTCGTGAAGGCGATCGGCACCTCGCAGGAGAGGTCCGCGCCCGCGCGCTCGAAGATCGCGTGTTTCTTGACCGCGACCTCGACGTAGAGGTCCCCGGCCGGACCGCCGTTCCGGCCCGCTTCGCCCTCGCCCGACAGGCGGATCCGGTCGCCCGAGTCGACGCCGGCCGGGACTTTGACGCTGAGCGTGCGCGCGCGACGGACCCGGCCTTGCCCGTAGCAGGTGTCGCAGGGCTTGTCGATCGTCGTGCCCCGCCCCTTGCAGCGCGGACAGGGTTGCTGGACGGCGAAGAAGCCCTGCTGCATCCGCACCTGGCCCACGCCGCCGCAGGTCGCGCACTTGACCGGGATGCTGCCCTTGGCAGCCCCGGAGCCCGAGCAGGTCTCGCACTCGCTCAGGGTCGCGATCTCGATTTCGGCGGCGTGGCCGAAGACGGCCTGTTCAAGATCCAGTTCAAGTTCGTAGCGTAAGTCCGCGCCACGAAAGACTTGTCGACCACCGCGTCGGCCGGCCCCGAAGATGTCGCCGAAGACCTCGCCGAAGATGTCACCGAAGACGTCGGTGGGATCCACACCCCGCCCACCGCGGCTCGAGTCGACGCCCGCGTGCCCGAACTGGTCGTAGGCCGCGCGCTTCTCGGGGTCGGAGAGGACCTCATAGGCCTCCTTCGCCTCCTTGAAGGACTCCTCCGCGCTCGCGTCCCCGGCGTTCCGGTCCGGGTGGTGCTTCATCGCGCAGCGGCGATAGGCCTTCTTGATCTCGGCATCGGACGCCGTCCGCTCGAGTTCAAGAACCAGGTAGTAGTCGCGCTTCGCCATGCCCTCTCGCCCCGGCCCCATCGTGATGAAGCCGCCGCGGACCTCGCGGCCCGCGGCGGCATCGGGTTGTCAGCGTCGGTCGACGGCCCTCAGGCCTTCGGATCCTTGCCTTTCACTTCCTCGAACTCGGCGTCGAGGACGTCCTCGCGGCCCTGCTTGCCGGCATCGCCGCCACCCCCGGCCGCGGCCTCGGCACCGGCGGCGCCCGCGCGCTGCAGCACCGGACCCGCGACGCCCGAGAGCGCCTCGGCCTTCTTGTCGATGATGTCCTTGTCGTCCGCCGCCATGGCGGTCTTCAAGTCACCGAGCGCGGACTCGATCTTCGCACGATCCTCGCCCGCGACCTTGTCGCCGAGGTCCTTGAGGGACTTCTCGACCTGGTGCGCAAGACCGTCGGCCTTGTTCCGGGTATCGACGAGCTCGCGGAACTTCTTGTCCTCGGCCGCGTGCGCCTCGGCGTCCTTGACCATCCGCTTGATCTCCTCCTCGGCGAGGCCGGAGGAGGCCTTGATGACGATCTTCTGTTCCTTGCCCGTGCCCTTGTCCTTGGCCGAGACGTGCAGGATGCCGTTCGCGTCGATGTCGAAGGTGACCTCCACCTGCGGCATGCCGCGCGGCGCCGGCGGGATGTCCGTGAGGTCGAAGCGGCCGAGCGACTTGTTGTCCTGCGAGCGGTCGCGCTCGCCCTGCAGCACGTGGATCGTGACCGCGGGCTGGTTGTCGTCCGCCGTCGAGAACGTCTGCGTCGCCTTGGTCGGGACGGTCGTGTTCTTCTCGATCAGCTTCGTCATCACGCCGCCGAGCGTCTCGATGCCGAGCGACAGCGGAGTCACGTCGAGAAGCAGGACATCCTTCACTTCACCCGACAGCACGCCGCCCTGGATCGCGGCGCCGACAGCGACCGCCTCGTCCGGGTTCACGTCCTTGCGCGGCTCCTTGCCGAAGTAGTCCTTGACCGCCTTCTGCACGAGCGGCATGCGCGTCTGGCCACCGACGAGGATGACCTCGGCGATCTCCGTGAGCGCGAGGCCGGCGTCCTTGACCGCCACCTTGCAGGGCGCGATCGTGCGCGCGATCAGGTCCTCGACCAGCGACTCGAGCTTGGCGCGGGTGAGCTTGACGTTGAGGTGCTTGGGGCCCGATGCGTCGGCCGTGATGTACGGCAGGTTGATGTCGGTCTGCTGGCTCGAGGACAGCTCGATCTTGGTCTTCTCGGCCGCCTCCTTCAGGCGCTGCATCGCGAGCGGGTCCTTGCGAACGTCGACGCCCGACTCCTTGCGAAACTCATCCGCGATGTAGTCGATGATCCGCCGGTCGAAGTCCTCACCGCCCAGGAACGTGTCGCCGTTGGTCGAGAGCACCTCGAACTGGCGCTCGCCGTCGACCTCGGCGATCTCGATGATCGAGACGTCGAAGGTGCCGCCACCCAGGTCATAGACCGCGATCTTGCGATCGCCGCCGGCCTTGTCGAGGCCGTAGGCGAGCGCGGCCGCGGTCGGCTCGTTGATGATGCGCTTGACGTTGAGGCCCGCGATGCGCCCCGCGTCCTTGGTGGCCTGGCGCTGCGAGTCGTTGAAGTAGGCCGGGACCGTGATCACGGCCTCGGTGACCGCTTCCCCGAGGTAGTCCTCGGCGGTCTTCTTCATCTTCATGAGCACGCGCGCCGAGACCTCGGGCGGTGCCATCTTCTTGCCCTGGGCCTCGACCCAGGCGTCGCCGTTGTCGGCCTTGACGATCTGGTAGGGCACCATGCCGACGTCCTTCTGGACGACCTCGTCCGCGAACTTGCGGCCGATGAGCCGCTTGACGGCATACAGCGTGTTCTGCGGGTTGGTGACGGCCTGGCGCTTGGCGGACTGGCCGACCAGCACCTCGTCATCCTTGGTGAAGGCGACGATCGAGGGGGTCGTGCGATCGCCCTCGCTGTTCTCGATCACCTTGGGCTTGCCGCCCTCCATCACCGCCACGCACGAGTTGGTCGTGCCGAGGTCGATGCCAATGGTCTTTCCCATGTCCCAGACTCCTCAAGTCGAAGTGAATTCGGTTACCGACTAGATAGGGTCGGCAGGGCCGTTCTCAAGCGTCGGCAGCGCGGGAGACGATCACCCGCGCGGGGCGCAGCAGCCGGCCGTTCAGGAGGTAGCCCTTCTGGACGGTCTGCAGGACCGTCCCTGGCGGGTGCGCGTCGCTCGGCTGGGCGACCATCGCCTCGTGCTCGTTCGGGTTGAAGGGCTTCCCGGTCGGGTCGAGGGCAGTGATGCCGGCCTTCTCGAAGGCCTTCAAGAGCAGCCGGTGGGTCGCGGCCTGCCCCTCGAGGAGGCGACCGACGTCGCTGGTGCCCGAATTGGCGAGCGCGAGCTCAAAGCCATCGAGCGCGGGCACGAGTTCCTGGGCGAAGCGCTCGATCGCGAAGCGGTGCGCGTTCTCGAGGTCGCGGGCGGCGCGCTTGCGGAAGTTGTCGAACTCGGCGAGCGTGCGCACGTACTGGCCGAAGTTCTCCTCGGCCTTGGCGTTGGCGGCGAGCAGCGCCGCATCGAGTTCGGCGACGTCCGGCCGGAAGGCCTCCCCCGGGAGCACCGCGGTCGCCTCCGGGTCCTCGCCCGTCACCGGGGTCGCGGCTCGGCCTTTGGGGGATTTGGGGTCGCTCATCGATACCTCCGCTCGTTCGGGCGCCGCCACCCGGCCGCGCCCGGGCCGGAGGATGGAGGCTCCCGGCGGGGTTTTCAAGGGCTTACGTTCAGCGGCCCTGGTTGAGCGCGGTCCCGAGGAGCCGGGCCGTCAGGTCCACGATCGGGATCACCCGTTCGTAGGCCATCCGGGTCGGCCCGATGACGCCGAGGACGCCGACCACCTCGTTGTCGACCGTGTACGGGGCGGTCACGATCGAGAGGTCGTCCATGATCTGGTAGCCGGACTCGTGGCCGATGAAGATCTGCACCCGGTCGGCGCGCACGCACTGGTCGAGCAGATGCAATAGGTCGCGTTTCTCGTTGAAGGCATCGAACAGGCGCTTGAGCTTCTCGACGTTCGAGAGCTCGGCGAACCCCATCAGGTTCGTTTCCCCGGCGATCACCATGTCGGCCGGGAGCTTCCCGTCGGGGCGCTGGCCGAACATCTGCTGCGCCATGTTGATGGCATCCAGCATCAGCTGGTTCATGTCGGCGCGCGTCTCCTGCAACTGCGCGAGGAGCTGGGCGCGCACGTCCGAGAGCTCGCGGCCGCGGAACTGCTCGTTCAGGAAATTCGCGGCACGCCGAAGCTCCTCCGGCGAGAAGGGCCGCTCGAGCTGCAGGATCCGGTTCTGCACCTCGCGCCCGTTGACGACGAGAATGGCGAGTACGCGGTTCTCGGAGAGCGACAGGAACTCGATCTGCGTGATCGCGGCGTGCGACTGGCGCGGGATGGTGACGACGCCCGCGAGCTGCGTGAAGTTCGAGAGGAGCTGCGAGGCGGAGGCGATGAGCGCGCGCGGATCGTCCGCGTTCGCGCCAAAGCGCCGCTCGAGCACGTTGAGCACGCCCTGGTCGACGCCGCTCGCGGGACGGAACTTCAAGAGCGTGTCGACGAAGAAGCGGTAGCCCTTGTCGGTCGGTACGCGCCCGGCCGAGGTGTGCGGGGAGCTCACGAAGCCGAACTCCTCGAGGTCGGCCATGACGTTGCGCACCGTCGCCGAGGAAAGCTGCAGCCCCGACTCGCGCGTGAGCGTGCGCGAGCCGACCGGCTGGCCGTCGCGGATGTACGCCTCGACCAGCGCGGTCAGCAGCCGCTGCGCGCGATCGTTGAGCGCGCCCTTCGCCGCAGGATCTGCCGGAACCGCGCCCTGCACCTCATCGACCATGAGCAATAAGCCCCTGTACCGGAAAGCCTTTTCGAGGCGGTCGTCCCGAATCTAGCGACGCCTCGCCGGGAGTGTCAAGGCGCGATCGAGGACGCGCGCGAAGCGCGCTGTCGACACCCCACCATGCGCCCAATCGGGTGCGAATGCCCATCAATTGCGCGACCGGTGGTTGGCCCCGAAAGGCGCGTGCTAACGTCGCTGCACGCCGATGAATCCCCGCTTCACCACCGTCGCGCTGATCGGCCGCTACGCGGACCCGCTGGTCGCCGAGGCGATGCTCGCGCTCGCGACGCACGCCGTCGGCACGGGCGTGCGCGTGCTCATCGACGCCGAGTGTCCCCTCGGCTTCGTGCCGGAGGTGGAGCGTCACCCCGAGGGCGAGCTCGCCGAGCGCGCGGAGCTGCTCGTCTCCGTCGGTGGCGACGGCACCCTCCTCTACG
>CAYNCY010000147.1:0-8302 GCA_964395195.1 uncultured Steroidobacteraceae bacterium | reverse complement strand
CCAGCAACGAATAGTCAAGTAAGTAGAGAGCGTCGGCGCGAGAGAAGACCGCGCCCATGCTCTCCGTACGCCACGTATTCCAGACGAGCGTCGCGATGGACGCGACTATGCAAAACAGACAGAGGAGAACCCAGGCCACCCGTTCCGGCGCGCTCGCCATGCGGCGCAGGCGCCATAGTGTGGCCGTTAGTCCCACCGCGAGCGCCTCGACGGGAACCGCAATCCACTCGGCCAGTCTCTCGGCGCCGGAAGATCCGGCCGGACAGATCGCCAAAATGATCGCGGCGGTCGCTACGTAGATGCTTGCGACGAAAGCGGCGATGCGGACGACGCGCCTTGAGACAACGGCGCCCACGCGATCTTCGTCCGTGCCGCTCGATTCAGTCAGGTCAGGCCCCAGCACGACGCCAATCCGCGCCAACAGCGCCTGTAACCGTCGTGGGCCCACCGATGGGCAGGAGTTTCGCGAGCAGCCCGCGTGACTGGGGGAGAGTGTTGACGGAGCCGGACAAGCGTTCGTAGCCCTCGCTGAATCCAGCGCGACCCGGCGGGGAATGGCGTGCCGGAGGTACAAAATAAAATTCAACAGGTATCGCAGTCAGCTTGCTTGCGCGCTGGAAGGTTGGCAACGCATTTTTCCTCGCGAGATAACCGGGGTTTGCGCGAATCGCCGTGCGTGTCGGACAAGCCGCACCGCCAGTCAGGGTTTCCTGCACGAGACGGGCTCGGTTATGCTGGCGGTGTTCCCGCAGAAGGAGACGACGTGACCGCCTTCGCGGATCCTCTCCAGTCGATGTACAGCCAGGCCGGACTCGCCCTAGTGGTGGGCAACGTTTTTCTCTCGCAGATTGGCCTGCCTGTCCCGGTCGCGCCAACACTGATCATCGCCGGAGCCGTCGCCGCCGCTCACGTCGGCTGGGGCGCTGAGCTGCTGCTCATTGCGGTGCTGGTCACGCTCCTCGCGGACACCTGCTGGTATGCCGCCGGCCGGATCTCCGGCAAGCGGATCATGGCAATGCTGTGCCGCGTCTCGCTTACGCCGGACCTCTGCGTCAGCGAAACCCAGCTGCGTTTCGAGCGCTGGGGGCCGAATGCACTGATTGTCGCGAAGTTCGTGCCCGGCCTCGCGACGGTCGCGCCGCCTCTGGCGGGCGCGTTACGAATGCCTGCGGTGCGTTTCCTCGCGCGGAGCTTCGTTGGCGCCGCGCTCTGGGTTACCGCGTATCTCGCCTGCGGCGCGCTGTTCGCGTCCGAGATTGACCGCGCGCTACCGCGACTCGCGGAGTTGGGCGGCCGCGCCGTTCTCGCGCTGGCGATTCTTCTCGCGCTCTACGTCGCGTTCAAATGGATGCAACGCGTCCGATTTCATCGAACGCTGCGGATGGCAAGAATCACTGCCGCGGAGCTGCGGCGACTGATGGACGGGAGTCCGGCGCCCCTGGTCATTGACGTTCGTTCGAACGTGGCGCGAACGATCGATCCTCGTGCCATCCCGGGTGCGCGCCACGTAGCGACGGATACCGTCGAGCTGCATGTCCGGGATTTGCCCCGAGACCGGGACATCATTGTCTACTGCAACTGTCCGAATGATGCGACTGCCGCCCGCGTCGCGAAGCTGCTCGCCGGACACGGCATCAAGCGGGTGCGGCCGCTCGAGGGCGGCCTCGATGGCTGGGCAGCCGCTGGTTTCGGGTTCGACAAGCTTCCGGGCAGCGATCCCGACTGACGCGATCGCTGGCCGCGGCGTCAGCCTTCGCCGGGTGGCACAGAATTGCGAAGCATGATCGACGAGGCGATTGAGCTTGCGCTGGGCACGCCCTCGACGATTGCATCGACGGTCTCTGCTGCCGGATGATGGACGCGACCGGCCGCGAGATCGATGCTGCCGGTTGCATCGACGCGCAAAATCCGCACGTCGCGAAGCGTCAGCGGCTCGCCCGCAGCCAGCGTGGCGGCCGGCCGCTTGGGCATTACGACCCATGCGCTCCCCGCCGATCCCTCCGCGATCTTCCCGGTGCCGTCCTTCGTCACCAGCACCGCAGTGCGCTCGTCAACGCCGACGCCGAACAGGCGCGGGTTGCGCTCTTCGCTCGCGAGGCGCGCCACAAAGACGATCAGTCGACCAAGACGGCAGCGCTTTGAGAAGTGCGTGTCGGTGATCACGTTCTCGAGGCCACGCAGATGGAGAAAATCGTTCTCCAGCGTCACGCCGGAGTCGAATGGATTCGCGAGCGCAACCTTTGACTCCATGCTGCCGCCGTCGAGCGACGTGTAACTGTAGTGCCCGAGGATCGCGAGACCCGCGCTGCTGCCGCCGATGGGCCGGTTGGCGCGGACGTGTGCGTTGAGCGCGTCCTGGACCGGAGTGCCCTTCCAGTACCGGATGTAGTTTCCCTGGTCGCCTCCCGCGAGAAAGATGCCATCCGCGCGACGCAGTGCCGCGAGCACGCGTGGATCGAAGGCCGCGGCGCGATGATGAAAGACGATCGTTTCCGCGGAGATGGCCGGACCCCACTTTGTGAAGAACGAGTTGCCGTAGACACCGCTGTCATGGTCATCGCTCTTCTCGTCGACAGCGCGCAACACGAGGATGTGCCCGCCGCCGGCATTCTTTGCAATCGCGGCATAGGCGGCGTCGACGTAGCCACCACCCCCCATGAGCGCAAGCAGGAAGTGCGTGTGCCCGCTGCTCGGGCGTTCCGTTTCGCCGATCGCGAAGTAGTCGAAATTGGCGTCGCGATAATCCCGCGAATCCGCGGGCGGCGCAGAGTCCGTGGCGGGCGGCGCGGTTGCGGGTTCGGATGCCGCTCCGATGGCCGGCAGGACTACAAGAATGGCTGACAAGACGGTCAAGAAGACGCGTCGCGTGTAGGAAACGTGCATTCGAAAAATCTCTCTACAAAGAGGATTGTTGCAAAGGCCGGCGTGGCCTTGCCGCAACAAAAGCGGCGTGTTAGAACTAGCCGAGGACATGACGAATTGCTGACGTCCCCGTGCGACTAAGCCTACCACTGTCACGTGGCGGTGCGACCCGACGGCACGTGCGGTTCGTCAGCGGACAACCATAAAGACTCGCGCTCTGGGGAGACGTATGCGAAAGATTTCCTTCGCGGCCGCCGCGGCCGCCGCGGCCGCCGCTGCCTTCTGTGGTGTTGCGGTCGCGGCGACTGATGCGCCGGTTGGCCCTCCAGTGGGTGCACCGGATGCGGCCCAGACGCTCGAGCCTGTGCTGGTAACGGGTTCGCACATCCCGCGCGTTCAGGTCGAGGGCCCGGCACCCGTCCAGACGATCACCGCCCAGGACATCCAGAACAACGGCTTCGCGACCGTCTCCGACGTAATGGCGGCGCTGACACAGAATCTAGGCGCTCTCGACAACAACCAGAACACCGACGGGTTCTCGCCCGGCGCCCAGGCCGTCGACCTGCGCGGCCTTGGCCCGAATCACACGCTGGTGCTCGTCAACGGTCGCCGCATTGCCGACTACCCGCAGGCCTACGGTGGTAGCAGCAACTTCACCGACATCTCGAACATCCCGACTTCGCTGATTGACCGCATTGAGATCCTGAGCGGCAGCGCGTCGGCGATCTACGGCTCGGATGCCATCTCCGGCGTCATCAACTTCATCCTCAAGAAGAAAGCCGACGGCACGACCGTCGATTTTCGCGTCGGTGATACGCAGCACGGTGGTGGCGCATCGCAGCGCCTGCAGATCTCGAGTGGCTGGTCGAACGATCGCTTCGACTCGGTCTTCGCGGTCGAGATCTACAACCAGGACCCGCTCTGGGCGTACCAGCGCAGCTACACGAATTCGCGGCTGGACAGTCCGGACTCGAGCCCCAACGCGAGCCCGGTGTTCGTGCGAATGGACGTCGATGAGAACTATCTCGACCCGCCGCCGGGCGCGTGCGCGGCGCTCTCCGGCTACGACCACGGCTCGATCCTGGCGCTGAATCGTCCGGGCTGGGGTAACTATTGCGGCAGCTACCGCGACGTCGGCTACGGAACGCTCGAGAATGGACGCAAGGCCGTCAACTTGTACGGCTCGGCGACCTACCGAATCTCCGATACGATGAGCCTCTTTCTCGATGTGCAGGCGGCTGCCTCGCATCAGATCAGCTACAACACGCCGCTGCAGTGGGAGAACAGCTACCAGCTGAACGGCGACTCGACACCCGTGCCGTTCTTCAATCAGGCGACCGGCCAGATCGAGCAGTGGCAGCGCAAGTACTTCACGATCGAGGAGAATGGTGGGTTCGCGGCCGGCGAGATCCACAATATCGACCAGACGATCACGCTCAACACCGGCCTCAAGGGTACGTTTGGCAACACGGGCTGGGCCTACGAGGCGCTGGTCGGTTACTCGCAGAACAAGCTCGAGAGCAAGGAGCCGGCCCTCGTGTCCGCAAAGGCCCAGGCTCTCTACCTCGGGCCGTCGCTTGGAGTCGATCCGGATTCGGGTTACCAGATCTACAACGCGCCGGTCAGCCGCCTCTACACGCCGCTGACAGTTGCCCAGTTCCGGTCGATCACCAATCTCTCGATCGATAACGACAGCAGTCGCGCGAGTAACCTGACGCTGACGGTCAACAACCCGAACATCTTCACGCTGCCCGCGGGACCCGTCGGGTTCGCTGGCGTCGCAGAGTACGGCTCTCAGTACTTCGGCCTGAAGCCCGATCCGCTGTCGCTCGATGGCAGCTACTTCGGCCTTCACAATACGGGCGCTGTCGGCTCGCGCGACCACTTCGGCGCCGGCGCGGAATTCAGCATTCCGGTCATGTCCAAGCTCAACGTCACGGGCGCGGGCCGGTACGACAGCTACAAGTACAGCGGAAACACAACAGGAAAGTTTACGTACCAGGCCGGCCTCGAGTACCGCCCGTTCCAGAGTCTTCTGCTGCGCGGATCCGTCGGTACGGGCTTCCGCGCTCCGGACCTTGCGTATCTGTACGCGGGTCTCAGCGGTTCAAGCTCCGGGGGCACCGACTACTACTTGTGCCGCCTGCTGGAACCGCAGTCGGGGCCCGACTACGTCGACAATTGCACGAATGGAGACATCGGCTTCAATGGCCGAAGCCACGGCAGCATTGCACTCAAGGATGAGACCAGCACGTCGGTCACGTATGGACTCGTGTGGGCGCCGATTAAGGGGCTCGAGATCACGGCCGACTACTACCACATCAAGCTGAAAAACGAAGTCCGATATCAGGACAGCGACGCGATCCTGCGCGCCGAGGCTGATTGCAGGCTCGGGTCGACGCCGAACGGTACGCCGGTGGATGTGAATTCGCAGGCGTGTCAGGCCGCGATCAGCCAGGTCGTCCGCAATCCCGCGACCGACCTCAGCAATCCGCTAGGCATCACCTCCGTGTTGGTGCTGCCGATCAACGCGGCGATCGATGAGACATCCGGCGTCGACTTGACGGCGCACTACGCGCTTGAGACGAGCCGGATCGGCAAGTTCGATTTCAATTTCTCGATCACCGACGTACTTACGCATACGACGCAGGAATTTGCCGGTGACCCCGGGGTTAACGAGCTCGACGACTGGTACGACTGGGTGATACCGCGCTACAAGGCGGGCGCTTCGGTGGCGTGGACGATTGGCAAGATTACGGCAACCGTGCACGACTCGGTGATTGGCGGCCTCCCGAACTACAACGGCGACACCAGGCTCGCTTCGACGTCGCTGTTCAACGCCTCGATGAACTATCGGTTCAGCGACCACGCGACGCTCACGCTGATCGTGGATAACGTTCTCGACACGAAGCCCGGCAACCACGACAGCACGTGGACCAGCTATCCGTATTACTCGAGCCACTGGTTCAGCCCGGTGGGTCGCGCGTTCTTTGCTGAGTTCAACTACCGCGTGGGCGGTAGTTCCGGAAAGTAGCAAGGACATCGCCTGATCAACATGCCCTGCGGAACGACTCCGGTCGATCAGCAGGGCAGTGAATCGACCCGCACGCGAGCAGAACGCGGATATTGATTCGCCGGTGGCGCCGCCGCGGACGCGGCGACGTGGCAGCGCTGTAACGTCACGTTCCGGCGCGTGCGCCAGCTTTCGGAAGCCGAGCGGGTGCGTCCGCGGCGGCGATCAATTCGCTGCAATTCGCATCCTTGGCAAGACCTGCGTCGATGAATGCAAGCACCGCTGCGAACGGAGTCAGCAGCACACCGAGAGCGAGCGCCTCCGCCGCCTGGGGTAGTGCTTTTCTTCCGTCGATACCAAAGTGCGGGTGGGCGAGGGTACCGCGAACGATGATCGGCGCGCGCACGCGTGCGAGCCGGAACGCCTTGGGGCGACCTCGAAGGCGAAGGTCGAGTGCCTCCGAGTCGAGATGCACCGAGCCTTCTCCGGATACGAGAATCTGATCGGTGTCTGCGATGAGCCGTTCGGCAGTCAGGGTCCCGTCGTGGGCCTGGAATGTGACGACCGCACATCTCAGCTCCTCCTCTCTCCGGTCCTTCGCGAGGAGTAGCCGCACGCCGCGCGTGTCTGCACCGGCCAAGTCCGCCAGCGCCTGGCGAATGACTCCGTGCGCGACGACGAACGCCACCGAACCGTTGGCTGTCGCTGCGACTTCGTGGATCGAGCGACCGTGTCCGTGAACCCGAATTCGACCGCGAAGGGTTCCCTCCAGCGGCGCTGCATCGGCCCCGTGTCGGCCGAGGTTGCCAAGCTGGAGGTCGATGAAACGGACGTCGACTTGCGCCGGCGGATCGTCCTGGTTGGCGTCGATGCGCACTTCTGCGGTCATATGGCCGCCCAGAAGGTCGGCACTCATCGGTCGCATGGTCAGATGACCGTTGTCCAGGGTGAAGGCGGCGGCGAGGTCGCTGAGCTCCATTCGACCGATCGTCATTCGTCGGGCATGGAACCGGACCTGCGCATCACTGCGCCGCGCCGACTGCGGAGTGAGTGCCACCGTTGGTAGCAAGAGATCGGGGTCCGCGGGCAGTGGTTCGCGGCCCGCGGCGCGAAGTCCGATGTCAGCGGAGCGTGCATGGTTCGATGTGAGGTCCGCGACGAAGCGCGGACGGCCCGCCGACGAGTCGACGCGCACGTCGCCGCGAAGGTCGCTCTCACCGGACAGGAGCTTGAGATCCGAGAACTCGGACCGCAGCCCCTGACGCGCGAGGGTGCCGGACAGCCGATAGGCGCCCGTATTGAAGAGCGTGACGCCGGTCAGGAAGTAGAGATCCTTGAGATCCGCGCCAGTCGCCTCGAAGCTCGTTTCCAGCCGCCTCAGACTCAGTGGGTGGTCAAGCGATCCCCGGCCCGACAATTCCGAGCCGCTAGATGACTCCGTGAACGAGAACGCGTAGGGCCGAGCCTCGTTCGCAGTCCCGAGCGGCGCACCTACGATTTCGAATCGCGCCAAACGGCCGTTGAGCTCGCCGCGGCCTGAGAGCTTGAACGGATTCAATCCGGCGGGGTCGTCCGGATCGCCAACCGAAACTCGACCGGTGAATCGGACGTGGCGCCGGTCGTCATCGACGTCGAGGTGCGCATCGGCCATTGCGAGGCCCGCGATGACCGGGAGGCCGGCGCCTGGTCCCAGGGCCGGATCGGTTCGTTGCCAGTTGGCGCGCCCCGAAGCGTCGCGGATCAGGTGCAAAAATGCCTCCGAAAGAACGAGTCGCTTCAGCCGCAGCCAGTGACTCGTGCTCGGTGCTGCAAACTCGACCTCGACCTGTCCGATTTCGGCGGCCGTCCCCGACGGGGTCCATGGGGGGTTCGCGACCGTCACGGCGGAGGCCGTCAGTCCGGGATGCCATGAAAAAATGCGGACTTCGAGCGCGCCATCGACTTGCACGACTCGACCCATATATGAAGAGACGAGTCCGACGATGGTCGAGCGGAATGCTCCGTGTTCAAGGGCTACGCCGATCACGAGGGCGGCGCCAATCGCGATGCCGCAGGCGGCAAGGAAGTACCGGAGAGACCGGCGGACGACATTCGCAACGCTCATTCGTCGAGTAGTGCACGGATCGGCGCAAGCCGTAAGTCAGCCGGGAACGCCAAACAACGCGGGCAGTCAAAGGCAAGGTGCGTCAGCGTCAGCGGACGCCGACAGCGGTAGCGCTTGAGGAAAAAACCACGGCGTGCGAAGTCTTGAGTCCTTCTACAGGCCCTCCACGTAGAAATGTTGTGAATGCGCAACGACAATATAATTAGCAATTGTCTAATTGATCGCCCTGCAGCATCGGCTGCTGGCAGGCTTCTCCCCACGACGTTCAGCTTGGCGGCCGCGGTTCGCCGCGAAGGACGGGATTGATGTCGGCGCAGATGAAA
>CAYNCY010000146.1:0-8315 GCA_964395195.1 uncultured Steroidobacteraceae bacterium | reverse complement strand
GTGCTTGGCGCCGAAGCGCTTGCGCACGACGAGCTCCGGGTCGAGAGTGGCGAGGCGATCATGAACGGTGCCGCGCGCGACCTTCTTGAGCCCCGCCGCCTGGCATCGACGCCACAGCTCGTCGTAGATCGCCTCGGGCTGCAGCCGAGGCTGCTTGAGGTAGAACTCATCGACGACCGCGCGCAGCAACTGCTCGCGCGCCCGATCGAGTTGGTGCCCGGGTCGGCGCCCTCCCGGCAGATCCAGCAACGCGCTTGTTAGCGGTGCCGCTCGGTAGCGCGCGAGCCACCGATGAATCTGCCGTGGCGAGACCCTGAGCGACGTCGCCGCCACGGCGATGCGCTGCCGCATCCGCCCGGGGCTCGTGATCAATCCTTGAACCACGGCCTCGCGGACCTTCGCTTGCTCGAGTTCTTCGTCGCTCACGTCCCGAAGGCGATCCTCGTGTGTATCGAGGAGGTCGGAGAGGCGTTCGACCTCGCGCCCGCGCAAGGACGAGACCGGAACGCGCGAGCGCTCCCCCGTTGCGAGGTTGCGCACACGGACGTGATCGCGGACCGGCCGTTGCTCGATTACAACGAGCGCGGTGTCGTGGAGCGCGACGACCCCGGGAACGACCTCGAATCGAATCGGCGAATGGGCTGACGTGACCAAGGCCGCCTCCCCGCTGACGTTGACGCAGTTGCCTGGAGGAATCCCGTTGTCGACGTGGATGTCTGGTGGAAGCTGAGCTCGGCGGGCTCGACCTCGCATCCGTCAATCGCGCCTCGACCTGCGCGTTTATAGTCGCAATATCAGTGGGTTGCGAATGCTCAGTCCGCTGAGAATCGCGTCGGGTCAGACCAGATTATTGACGTAGTTGTTTGGAGGAATTGACCCGGTTGTTTGGAATCGACACCGGGCGGCGCACCGGCGTCGTTCGATGGAGGACGAGGTCCGGCACATCCTGAAGGCGGCGCTCAGCGAGGAGCCGGCCGAGACCACGAATCTCGGCGAGGCCATACCGCGGCGCTTCCGGGCACTCGGCGGCGTCGACATCAAGCTGCCGGAGCGCAAGTCGATCCGCAAGCCGCCGAAGATCGGCACATGATCGTTCTCGACACCAACGTCGTGTCGGAACTCATGAAGGCGCGACCGGCAGCGGCGGTCGTCGCGTGGGTATCCCGCGGGGACAGCAGTGGTACTACACGACCAGCATTACCCAGGCGGAGATTCTGCACGGCGTGATGTCGCTCCCCGCGGGGCGGCGGCGGCGCGCGATCGAAACCGCTGCCGAGGCCATGTTCGCTACCGATTTTTCCGGCCGGATCCTCGCGTTTGACAGCCCGGCGGCGCGCTCCTACGCCGAGCTCGTCAGCGATCGTCGCCGACGCGGCCGGCCGATCTCGCAGTTCGATGCGCAGATTGCCGCGATCGCCCGGGTGGCGGGAGCCACGCTCGCGACCCATAACGTCCGTGATTTCGAACACTGCGGGCTCGGTGTTGTCGACCCATGCGAGTAGCGACCCCGCCCTGAGGAGAACCCCTCACGAACGCCGCGCTGCAGGATCGGCCCGCGGCCCGAAGCTACACGCGTCGGTAGTCAGCCAGTTACCCGGACGCGGCGACGGTGACGGCCCCCGCCCGCGTAGGTTCAAAGTTATCCACACAAGTGGCACTTTTTTGCACGAATCTTCTCGCTGCACCCCCTATTCACGCCCCGTGCTGCGCGCAAGGGCCCGCTTAAATTCGGTTAAGCTGCCTTAATTGGAGATTCTTGTGAGACCTGTCCGCCAGGGGTCCCTTGCTACGGCACGGGGCGCGACACATCGATGACTGAGTACTCAAAAGCTGTATTCATAAGCTACGCGTCGGAGGATGCGAAGACAGCCGCGCGTATTTGCGACGAACTCAGGGCCGCGGGAATCGAAGTCTGGTTTGATCAAAGTGAGCTTCGCGGTGGCGATGCCTGGGACCGTCAGATCCATGAGCGCATCCGCGACTGCCGCCTATTTCTCGCGCTCATCTCTGCTCATACCGAGGCAAGAGACGAAGGTTACTTTCGACGGGAATGGAACCTTGCGGCCGATCGCACGCACGACATGGCCGAGCACAAGGCGTTCCTCGTACCGGTGGCGATCGACGATACTCCCGAAAAAGGCGCGTCGGTTCCGGACAGGTTCCGGCACGTCCAGTGGGTGCGGTTACGGGACGCCGAAATAACGCCGGCCTTCGTTGCTCGAATTATCGGGCTGGTCGGCGCCGAACATTACCGCCCGGAGCCAGCGATCGGGCCCGGCGGAACGCCGACGCGGCGCGTTCAACCGCGGCCGGGCGGTCGGAAGCTTGGTACCGCAATCGGCATTGCCGTCTTGCTCCTCGTGGCCGCAGCGGCGTGGCTCGCACTGCATTTCACGGGGACCCATCGGCGCATAGCCCCGCCCCACGACGATCCACCGATTGCGGACAAGTCCGTCGCCGTGCTCCCATTCGTGGACCTCAGCGAAAAGAACGATCAGGAGTACTTCGCTGACGGAATAGCGGAGGAAGTCCTCGACCGGCTAGCCAAAGTGCCAGGGCTCAAAGTCGTGGGCCGCGCCTCTTCATTCCGGTTCAAGGGCAAGAACTCCGATTTGGCGAGCATCGGAAAAGCATTGGGTGTTGCGTATCTCTTGGAGGGCAGCGTACGCAAAGATGCGGGTCGCGTGAGGGTCACCGCGCAGTTGGTGGAGGCGCAAACGGGGTCTCAGCGCTGGTCAGACCGGTTCGATTCCGACCTCGTTGATGTTCTCAACGTGCAGGACACGATCGCACTCGAGATCGCACGCGCGTTGCAGATTGCGGTTGAGGCGGACACCGTAGCCCATTCTTTCGTCAAATCGCCGCAGCTCCTCGAAGCCTATTTGCGCGGGCTTGAGTCTGAGAACCGCCAGTCACGCGAGAGCTCAGAAGCAGCGGTGGCTAACTATCAGCAAGCGCTAGCTCTGGACCCGACATTCGCGCCAGCGGCGATCGGTCTTGCGAGGACTGAGTCTTTTATAGGGGCAGAAGGTTGGCTGCCGACTCGGATTGCGTTCGAACGCGCCCGCGAGGCCGCGCAACTTGCGCAGCGATTAGCCCCGAAAAGCCCGGAACCACATGTCTGGTTGGCGAGGATTCACACGGACTATGACTGGGACTGGACCGCCGCCGATCGAGAGTTGAAACAGGCGTTTGCTCTGGGTCCGCGTGACACTAACGGCGTGCAGGTCGCGTCCCAATTGGCCGCGGCACTCGGTCAGTGGGATGAAGCTCGACAACTTGGAATTGAGGCCATTGAACGCGATCCGCTGAGTGCGGATGCTCATATGTTCCTCGGTTGGAATGTCTATCTGCATACGGGCCAATTGCCTGAAGCGGAGAAATCGCTTCGTCGTGGGCTGCAGATCGCGCCGAAATGGGGCTCCGGCCACTACTTTCTGGGTGAGGCCTTGATGCTTCAGGGGAAGCTCGACGCGGCGATGGCGGAGTTCCGCACGGAAACTTTGGACGACGGTCGGCTTGAAGGTACCGCGATGGCCTTGTTTGCCGCCGGCCGCAAAGCCGAGTCCGATACACAAACCGCCGAGGCCATCCGCCACAATGGGACCTCTTGGCCGTCCGAGACCGCCCGTCTATACGCTTTTCGCGGCGAGAAAGCCCGCGCGTTCGAGTGGCTGAATCGAGCCTACGCGCTGCGCGATCCAGACATATATACGATCAAAGGAGACCCACTATTTAAAAGCTTGGAGAGCGATCGCCGCTACGAAGCTTTCATGCGCAAGATGAATTTGCCGGAGTAAAGTTAGTTGCTCGTCGCGCAATGCACGATGTCGGCTCCCCTACTCAGGCGCCGGACTTCCTTGACGGCCCCAGAGATCAGCGCTGGTTCTCCACTCTCCATCCAACGCTTCGTGGCCCCGAATACGAACCCCTCACGATCCACTCCGAGTCGACGCCCTCCGAAGCGCGCTCCGCGCGGACCAGGAGCGACGGGACGAGGTTGGGGTTGAGGCGATTCTGCCGAATGGGGCGATAGACGATTGTCGGTACGTTTGTAAATTGTCAGTTCCAACCCGTAATTGACACCGCAGGGCGATCCTCCTCTTAATTGATAAGGTCTTTCTGTCAGCGAAGCAGCCTTCGAACGGACGCGAAATTGCTCAACTGATCCCGCACGTATAGCCGTGGCCACTGACGGCTCGCGCGACAAGCCAGGCGAGGCCCTCGGCGCTCTGATACCGAAATGCTCGCTGCCGCCGCTCGTTGAGGCTCAGTGCGCGGCGTTCGTGCGATCGTCGTGGATGGCAGCTGACGAGCAGCGAATGCGCGGTCCACAACGCCGAGCGCCGCATGGATGGATCAAAGGCGCGATCGATCCGACGGGGGGCCGATTCGGGCGTCCGACGGCGAGAGCCGCTGGCGACGCGCTCCCGGCCATCGGCGCGCCGCAGCATCGAAATGTATCACATTATAGACAATATCTCGCTCTTCGGTATATAATACGATACATGCCGACCAAGCAGCCCCCCATGTATCTGGCGCAGAAGAAGCTGCTCACCGACCTCGGCGAGCGGCTCAGGCTGGCGCGCCTTCGCCGGAAACTCAGCGTTCAGCTGACGTGCGCGCGCGCGGGCATTTCGCGCATGACGCTCTATCGGGCGGAGGGTGGCAACTCGGCGGTGGCGCTCGGCACCCTGGTGCGCCTGCTGTCCGTGCTCGGACTCGATGCCGATCTCGCGCTCGTGGCTCGCGACGACAAGCTCGGCCGCGCTTTGCAGGACGCCGTGCTGGCGCCGCGGCGCGGCCGTCGCACCGTCCGATCGGCCGCACCGACGCCCGACAAGAGCACGCCCGCGTGACCGACGAACTTGAAGTCTGGCTCGACGCCGATTTTGTCGACGGACTGCTTCGCGTCGGGACGCTGACGCACGATCGCGGGAGCATTCGTTTCGAGTACGACGCGGCGTGGCTCGGACACGCGCTCAGTTTTGCCGTCGATCCGGACTTGTCGCTGGGAGAAGGCGTCTACTATCCGCAGGCTGAGCAGGGCAACTTCCGCGTCTTCGACGATTCGGCTCCCGATCGTTGGGGTCAACTATTGATGAGGCGCCGCGAGGCGCTGGCCGCCAAGGACGAAGGGCGGCCACCACGAACGCTCTACGCGTGGGACTTCCTGCTCGGCGTCCAGGACCTTACCCGGCAAGGTGCGCTGCGCTTCCGGCGACCGGGCGAGGAGATCTACCTCGCCGCCCACGCGCTCGCGGCGCCGCCGGTCGCGACGCTGCGCGAGCTCGAGGCCGTCGCCCGCGAGATCACCGCCAAGCGATTGGATGACCTCGACGCGCTGCGTCGCTGGTTGGCGGTGCTCGTCGCGCCGGGTGCCTCGCTCGGTGGCGCGCGGCCGAAGGCAAACTTCACGGAAACGGACGGAAGCCTGTGGATCGCGAAATTCCCGGCTTACGATGACGCGCGCGACGTCGGGGCCTGGGAGGCGCTGACGCACGGTCTCGCGGCGCGCGCAGGCGTCGACGTTCCACCGATGAGACTCCGCTCCTTCGGCGGCGCTTACCACACGTATTGCGTGCAACGATTCGACCGGATCGGGACGGGTCGGCGCTTTTACGCGTCCGCAATGGCACTTTTACGCAAGGATGCCAGCGAAGGAACGAGCTACCTCGAACTCGCCGAGATCCTCCAGCATCGCGGCGCGGCGGCCCACATCGCAGGCGACCTCGAGCAACTGTTCCGACGCGTCGCGTTCAACGTGGCCATCGGCAACCGCGACGATCACCTGCGGAACCACGGGTTCATCCTGGCGGGTGACGGCTGGCGACTCGCGCCGGCGTTCGACGTCAACCCGAGCATTGACAAGGCCGAGCACGTCCTCAATCTCGATGAGACCGACAACCGCCCGAGCCTTGAGACCGTGATCGAGACGTCGGAGTGGTATTCGCTGTCGAAGGATCGCGGCGCGGAAGTCGTCGCCGAAATCACCCGCGAGACCCGGCGATGGCGGAGCGCGGCGCAGGACGCGGGAATCGCACGGGCCGATATTGAGCTTATGGCGCCGGCGTTCATGCTCGCGGGCGAGGTCGTATAGGCGTACGCGAGTCTCACGACTCGAGGCGGACTCTCAGGTAAGCGCATTGTTTCCACGCGCGTCGGAAATCCGCTACACAGTCAGAGCGCCCTGTTGCGGCAATTGCAGTGTTCTGACGGGTCCCCAGCTCCCATTCTGGGATGCCTTTGTCGATTCCAAACAATCGGGTGAAGTCCTCTAAACAACCGCATCAATTCTGGAAATTATTCCAAGCAACCATGTCAACTAACCCGCCGAGGGCAGTTGATCCTGGCAAGTTGAAACTGCGCGCGCCGAAAGCTTCTACGGCGTTGCGAATCGGCGACGACGGCCGTCGCGCTCGGTCGCAAGAACTGGCTGTTCGCCGGATCCGATGACGGCGGCGAGCGCGCCGCCGTCATCTACAGCTTGCTAGGCACTGCGAAGCTCAACGACCTCAACCCGGAGGCCTACCTCCGCTACGTCCTCGAGCGCATCGCCGACCATCCAATCAACCGGGTCGACGAGCTGCTGCCCTGGAACGTCGTGGCTCAGCTGCCGCAGCTAAAGCTCGCCGCCTGAGGCTGTCAATGCGGTGCAGACCGGACGCTTACCGTGTATCCGCCGCCGCGCTCGTCAAGACCTCAGTCGGCGATACAAAGTAGGCGGATTCAGAGAGTTAGTCCCTCTCCGATCTCACCGCGCGCCGCTGTCAATTAAAGGGTGGAACTGACAGCTTCAAAAGTTACCGACAACTGGTCACGTCATGGTGCCGAACAACTTGCCAACCGCAGTGGTTAGCCCCATGGCAAGCGCGCCCCAAAACGTGACACGCCAGGCACCCGTTGCGATCCCGGCGCCGCCCGCCCGAGCCGCCAGGCCCCCGAGCAGCGCTAGGAATACCAATGACGTACCCGACACCCAGGGGATCAAGTACGACGTCGAGACGAGGGTCGTCACCAGCAGAGGCATCGTTGCGCCGACGGCAAAACTACTAGCTGATGCCAGTGCTGCCTGAATCGGCCGCGCGCGGAACGCGTCAGAGATACCGAGCTCGTCCCGAGCATGTGCCCCCAACGCGTCATGAGCCATTAATTGCTCGGCCACCTGCGTCGCAAGCGAAGGATCGAGCCCGCGAGTCACGTAGAGCGCAGCGAGCTCCTTGTGCTCACCTTTGGCGTCCGCCTTCAACTCGGCACGCTCCAGTTCGAGTTCGGCCTTCTCAGTGTCTGCCTGCGAGTGAACCGAAACATACTCACCCGCAGCCATCGACATCGAACCTGCAACAAGACCCGCGACGCCCGCGAGCAGAATGCTCCCACGCGCCGCATGCGCCGCGGCAACACCGAGCACAAGACTCGATGTCGAGAGAATCCCGTCGTTCGCGCCGAGCACTGCTGCACGCAACCAGCCGATTCGCCCAGTGCGATGCCGTTCACTCTTTCCTGCAAGCATGGCGGAAGCCCCTTTTGATTGGTAACCTTTCAGAATGTGGCGAAGAGATTCGGAAGAATAGATGCCACTGGTAAAGATTTGTTGCGACTCGACCGAGTGCTATCGGGCGGTGGGTCTCTCGCGCGCCGCAACGGAACTCCCGCGAGCCACTTTTGAGGAGTGACAGTCCATCAGTCCGTTGAGGCACTGCGCTCCGGCAGACAAGCTTCCTTTCACCACCTACCGCATCAATCAACACAAGCGCATTGAGAAACCGCTAAACGTGTTCATTCACTTGGGAAACCGACAGGTCAATCTACTCAGGTATAGCCCGCTAGGAGTTGCTGTGCACGTGCTGCGATAGACAATCGCTCTCCAGCGCCTCTGTCGTTTCTCCTATAACGTGACTCCCCCGCTCCTTAACGGTCACCACGGCCGACATCCTTTCCTTAACTGTCACTGGACACCCCCTATTTGATGCGCTCCCGGACCTCCGCGAGCCGGTTCCAGTGATGCTGCACGTACTCGTGCGGCCAGTGATGCGCCAGCGCGACAAGCCAGCTGAGACTCTCCGCATTCTGGTAGCGAAAGATCCGCCGTCGCCGTTCTCGAACGCTGGAGCTCCGTGCTTGACAATGCCGCCGCGGATGTCGCGGGGCGAGGAGTGCGTGCGCGGTCCAGAGCGCAGCGCGGCGCATCGACGGGTTGAGCACGCGGTGGACGGGTGTGGCACCGGCCCAAGACGAGAGAGTCCGGGGGATAGGGAGTGCGACGACTCTAGAAGCTGACATTCAGGTGGTCGACGACGTGGCGCACCTGAATG
>CAYNCY010000145.1:0-8331 GCA_964395195.1 uncultured Steroidobacteraceae bacterium | reverse complement strand
GGCTGCCGCCCTCGCGCTCACGGTCGAGGATGAAATTCCGCTCGTGGCGCTCGCGCTCGGCATCGATACCGAGCTGCAGGCGCGTGCGCGCACCCGCAAAGATCCACATCAGCGCGCCGTAGTCGGAACGCAGCGGGTCCGAGCCGACGATGACGTCATTGCCGCCGATGACGATTCCGCCGATTGCCTGCTGCACGCGAAATACCTGCGCAGCGTCAGAAAAGTTGGTGCCGCCGTCGATGACGAGGCGCGTGCGCGGCGTCAGGAGGCGCGAGAACGCGAGGTGCACGAGGGGCGCTGTCTTGTCGCCCTCGAAATCGTGCAGCACCGTTGCGCCGGCATCGAGATTCAGCGTCGTACGCGGCCCGCCCGCCACCACGCCGAAATACGCCGAGTCGACGTTGTAGTCGTTGTCCTCTCCCGGAATGTCCTGGTCGTAGCCGACGTGCTGGTGCGAGACGTTGATCGAGACCGCGGTCTCGGCGCTGAGTTTCCTGATCAGCGACAGCGTGCCGAGTTCCTGCTCGTTGTCGGCGAGGTCCTGTCCGAAGGACGACTTGGTCCAGCGCGCCTGCAGCGCGATGCTCGTCTGCGTATCGAGGGGCAACGCGACGTCCGGACCCGTCGTGAACACGTTGACGTTCTGCCGGTTGGCCGGCGTTTCGGCGGCGAGCGCGTTGGCGCGGGTCTGGCCGAAGTTGTCCTGAACGGCCCAGGCGAGCCGGTCGGGAATGGCGCTGAAGAGCGCGGTGCCGGCGAGGCCGCCGATCACCTCGTTCGGGTAGGTATGCTTCGTGTAGTCCTGGTACTCGAGGTCGGACTCGATCTTGGTCTGCAGGTTCGGTCGGTTTTCGTTGACCGAGAGCCTGAGACCGACCTCGGGAATCGTATCGCTCAGCTTGTCCGCATCGGTGCGGTTGACGTTGTCGGTGACCGTAACGCCCGCGCGGACCATCCAGTCGAAGGCATCCGGTGCACCCTTGGCACCGAGACCGATGCCGTTGGCACCGATCGGCGCCGGGACAGGCGGCGCCCCGTCGACCGCTTGCTGCGCAGCGGCGGCCGCGGTGCCAAGGCATCCGACCGCCAGAAGCGTCACGCGCAGCGAGCGGCGGTCGGGACGGCTCCCACGCATCCTGTGGTCAATCATCGTTGTTCTCCGATTCGAGCGGAGGCCGATGATACCCGTAGCCGTGGCCATACCCCGCCCGGAATCCGGGCGCACCCATGTCCGCCGCGCCGTTCAGCACGAGGCTCACGTTGCTGCCCGGGTCTATGTATCGCAATGCATCGAGCACAGCCTGCTGCGGCGTGACACCCGCCTTGACGACGACCACGATCTGCCCGAAGAGCGAGGTCAGGACCGGCGCCTCCGTGGTCAGCAGGATGGGCGGCGAGTCGAAGACAACGAGACAGTGGGGATTGAGCGCCGTCAGGCTCGCCATGAGCTCGCGCATGCGGGCGCTCGCGAGGAGCTCGGTCGCGCTGTCCGACATGTGCCCGGCCGGCAGCACGCTCAGCCCCGGGAAGTCGCTCGGGCAGATCAGCGATTCGACCGCCAGCGCGGGATCGGTGATCGCATCGAGGAGGCCCGGCGCATCGACGAGGCCGAACAGCCTGCTGACGTCGCGCTTGGCGACATCGGCATCGACGAGCACGACGGTCGAGTCCTTTTCCCGCGCCAGGCTGAACGCCAGGTTCACTGCCGTGAAGGTCTTGCCGTCGCCCGGGAGCGCGCTCGTGATGATGACCGAGCGCGGCGAGGTCTCCTCCGCCGCCTCATCGATCCCCGCCTGGAACGCGTGCTCCACGAGCGGGCGCTTTATCATGCGGAACTGATCGGCGAGCTGGCGCTCCTCCGACTTCGGCGGCAGAACGCCAACGCCACGCATGGCTTCGACGTCAACAACGATTGACTTGCCCGTGCCCACGCGCACGCGTGGCCCGCGGGCGCTGCGCGGCGTCGCGGGGCGCGGCGCCTCGCGGCGCTCGACGCTGGGCTCGCGCCGGACGACCGGATCTCCGGCGGGACCCGTGACGCTCGGCTGCGCGCCGCTCGCTTGCATCTTGCGCAGTGCTTTTTCGACCAGGCTCACGAAAGCTCCTTACCCGTTCACAGCCGCTGGACGAGCGCCGCCGTCGGCTCGTACAGCGCCTGCATGGCGGCGAATGCAACCAAGAGGGCCGCAGCAGCGGCCGAGAGGCGCATGAGGTCGCCGCGCGACTGCACAC
This sequence comes from uncultured Steroidobacteraceae bacterium, assembly GCA_964395195.1. GTDB lineage: Bacteria > Pseudomonadota > Gammaproteobacteria > Steroidobacterales > Steroidobacteraceae > CAIKZZ01. Next base: position 6,099 of record CAYNCY010000145.1, on the reverse strand, counting down.
GGTAGCGCGACGTCCATGTGCGGCCGACCGCGGCCAGTACCGGCAGACCCGTGACTTCGGCGAGCGTGCGCACGTTCTGGATGACCGGTCGGATCTGGTTGAGAACGTAGGCGAGGCCGGCGCCGGCGAGGAGCGCTGCGAACAGCACCGTCGTGATCAGCAGCGGCCGGTTCGGCGCGACCGGCTTGAAGCCGACGATCGGCGGGTCGATCACGTCGAACTTGACGGTGCCCGAGCGGTCGACGTCCTCGGACAGGTTTGCGGTCTCGCGGCGCTTCACGAGCTCCAGGTACTGGCCGTGCGTGACGTCATAGTCGCGATTGAGCTGCGCGAGCTCGGCCTCGACCTCGGGCACCGTGTTGACGAGGCGCTTCAACTCCGCGACGCGCACCTGCCGCTGCGCGACGTCCTGGCGCAGTTCCGCGACCTGGATATCCGTGTGCTTCTGCTCGAGATCGAGGTTCTGGTAGACGGGGTTTGCGGTCAGCGAGCCCGCGAGGCTGCCGGTGCCTGGCTTGCGCGCGCGGATGCGCGCGAGTTCATCAGCCTGCCGCTTCTTGAGCTCCTCGAGCGTCTCGCGCGTCGCGATGACCTCCGGGTGCTTGTCGGTGTAACGCAGGAGCAGGTCGTCGAGCTTCTTCTCGAGGTCCTGGATGCGGAACGTGAGGTCGCCGCCGCGCGCGTTCGCGCCACCGGCGGCGCCGTTCGCCGCGGGCTCGGTGGACAGATAGGCGGGATCCTCGCCCGAGAGCTGCCGCGCGATCTCCTGCCGGCGGCTCTCCGCGAGCGCGAGCGATGCGCGAGCCTGATCGAGTCCCGCGGTCTCCTGCTGCAGGCGCGCGAAGTAGTCGCCGCGCTGGTCCGGCATCATGCCGACGTTCTTCTTCTTGAAGGCCGACAGGCGCGCCTCGGCTTCCGACAGGCGCTTCTCGTGGTCGGCGATCTGCTCGTCGAGGAAGTGCTGCGCGTTCTCCTGCCCGATCCGCTTGCTGCCGATCGTGTCCTCGACGAAGGAATTGAGGAGCGTCTGCACAACGAGCAGGCTCTTCTCGCGGCTCGAGTCACGAAAACTGATGTGGTAGAGGCCTTCCGAGGACACGCGTGCGCGCTGGTCGGACGGCTCAATGACGATGCGACGCTGCAGGCTCGCGACGAGGTCGTCGCGCTCCTGCTGCGAGTGCACGCCCGAGTCGAGGCCGGCGGCCTTGGCCACCTTCTCGAGGTGCGGGCGACTTAACAGCACCTGCCGGACCAGGTCGAGCTCGGAGCCGACATCCGGGTTCAGGGCCAGGCCCTGCAGGAGTGGTCGGAGGATGCTGCGACTGTCGACGTTGACCCGCGCGTTCGCCTCGTACGTGTTCGGCATCGTGAGAACCGCCACCCAGCCGACGAGGCAGACGGCCCAAACGGTCGCAATGGTGAGCCAACGGAAGCGCCACGCACCCCGAACCTCGTCGATCGTCTTCTCAAGCAACTGATTCATGGCGACTCTTGGCGGCTAGGCGACGGACACCGGACACTCAGAACAGAGTCTCGGGGACGATCAGCACGTCCCCAGGACGGAGGAGGATGTTTTCCGACATCGCACCCTTACGCAGAAGGTCCTGCAGGTGCAGCTTGACGGTAGCCTCCTTGCCATCCTGACCCTTGCGCACCAGCTTGGCGCGGTTGCCGGCCGCAAAATCGGTCAGTCCACCGACCGCAAGCACGACGTCCATCACGGTCATGCCCTCCTTGTAAGGGACTGTCTGGGGCTTGGCAACCTGACCGATGACCGTAATGTGGCTGAACGCCCCCAGGGCGTTCGTGACGATTATGTTCACTTGGGGCGAGCGGACATAGGCCGCGAGGACCTTCTCCATGTCCCGTGCGAGTTCCGAGGGCGTCTTGCCGGTCGCGACCACGTCCTCGACGAGCGGCGTCGAGATCTTGCCGTCCGGCCGGACCGGGATGACGACCGACAGTTCGGGGCTTCGCCACACGAACACCTGGATCGTGTCCCCGGGACCGATCACGTACTCGGGACCCACCCGGCTGGCTGCGGGTCCCGGCGCACCACCGGCGGTATCGGGCTCGGCGGCTCGCACCGTCGATACCGGCAACGAACTGGCGAGCGCCAGGAGCGCGATCCCGAGCGCGACTCCGGCCCTCGCCCATCCCGTGACTGCGAGCAGATGCTTCATGTTCTCAACTCTCGATGTTCGCGGGGCGCGGCAGCCCCGGGTGTCGAACGGCCTAGTTAGCACGAAAATTCCGCGGCCGTCTGTGATGCGGTACCGCCACAAGTGTTGCGTGGGCGCGACAGGCGGCGTCGGCCACGCCTGGCGGGGATGATATCCGCGTTGTGCGACACCGGCGCGATGGTCGGCAACGGCCGCGCACGAGGGGGCGCCCGAGTCCATCAGCCATCGTTGCTCGGCGATCCCGCCTTCTTGAGACCGAAGCGCTCCATGAGTTCATACAGCGTCGGGCGGGTGATGCCGAGCAGTTCAGCCGCGCGCGAGAGGTTGCTGTTCGAGAGCGCGAGCGCCTGCTTGACGCTCCTCTGCTCGGCGTCGTGACGCGCGGCACGCAGGTTCACGAACGGCATCGATGCGGCTGCGGACGGGAGGCCGAGATCGCCCTCGGTGATCATCGGACCGTCGGCGAGGATCACGGCGGCATTGATCTTGTTTTCGAGCTCGCGGATGTTGCCCGGCCAGTGGTACGCGGCGATCGCCCGCACGGCCTCCGGCGAGAAACCGCGCAGCGACTTGCCGTGGCGCTGCGCGCGGTCGCTCAGGAGCTGCTGCGCGATCACGAAGCTGTCCGCCTCGCGCTCGCGCAGCGGCGGAATCGCGAGCACGACCTCGCCGATCCGGTAGTAGAGGTCCTCGCGGAAGCGCCCGGCGGCGATCAGCGACTCCAGGTTCTGGTTGGTCGCGCACACCACGCGCACGTCGACCGGGATGCTCTCGCGGCCACCCACGCGCTCGATCACGCGCTCCTGCAGGAAACGCAGCAGCTTTGCCTGGAGCGCCGCCGGCATGTCGCCGATCTCATCGAGCAGCAGCGTGCCACCGGCCGCCGCCTCGATCCGCCCGAGCGTCTGGCGGTGCGCGCCAGTGAAAGCACCGCGCTCGAATCCGAACAGTTCGCTCTCGAGGAGGTTCTCCGGAATCGCCGCGCAGTTGATGGCAACGAAGGGTCGCGCGGCGCGCGGACTCAGCGTGTGCAGCGCGCGCGCCAGGATTTCCTTGCCGACGCCGCTCTCACCGAGCAGCAGCACCGACGCAGACGTCGCGGCGACTTTTTCGATCTTGCGGCACACCGTGCGCATGCCCTCGCTGACCGCGATCACGCCGTCGAGCGGCGAACCGGCCTCGGCCTCGCCGCGGCGCCGGTTGGCTTCCTCGAGGCCATGCATCTTGAAGGCGCGCTGGACACTCAAGCGCAGCAGCGCCTGGTCGATAGGCTTCTCGTAGAAGTCGTAGGCACCGAGGCTGACCGCGCGCAGCGCGTTGGCGCGATCGGCATTGCCGGTGACGACGATCACCTTGGTGCCCGCGGCAGCCTTGAGGATGTCCTCGAGGCACGCGAGCCCCTCGGAGGTCGCCGCGGGGTCGGGTGGCAAGCCTAGATCCTGAAGAACCACGGCGGGCTCGTGGCGCCTGAGCTCCGCGAGCGCCGAGGCGCGATCACTCGCAATAACGACCTTGACGTCCTCGAAGCACCAGGCGAGCTGCCTTTGCAGGCCCGGATCGTCCTCGACGATGAGCAGCGTGTCGGATTTCTTAGCCAACGGCCGACTCCGCGAGGCGCCCGGCACCGGCCGGAGAGAGCGGCAGCTCGATCCGGAAGTTCGTGCCCTTGCCGAGGGTGCTCTCGACCTCGAGGCTGCCGCCGGCGCCGCGCACGAATTCGCGCGTTTGGTAGGCGCCGATGCCCATGCCAAGCGTGCCCTTGGTCGAGTGGAATGGACGGAACAGCCGGTCGCGGATGAACTCGGGGCTCATGCCGGCACCGGTGTCGGCCACCTCGATGCGCACGGTTGACTGCGTGCGCGAGATCCGGATGGTGACGCTGCCGGTCGGCGCCGTCGCCTGCTGGGCATTCCTGATCACGTGCTCGAGCACGTGCGCGAGTCGATCCGGATCGAGCACGACCTCGAGCGCCCCGGGCGGCGCCACGAGGCGCGGCGCGGGGCTTTGGCGCGAGCAGCGCGCAGCCACCAGCCGGCACGTGTCGACGACGTCGACCCGGCGCCGCACGCTCGCCTCCTCGCCCTGCCGCAGTTGCTCGAGAAGGCGCAGCATCCGGTTCGATGCGTTGTCGATGGTCACCACCATGTCGTCGATGAATTCGGGGTTGCGGCGGTGCGCGCGAGCATTCTCGACCACGAGCGCGAGCTGCGCGGCGATGTTCTTGAGATCGTGCATCGTGAACGCAACAAAGCGGTTGTAGGCCTCGAACTGCTGGGACTGCGCCAGCCGCTGCGCGACCCGATCGAGCGCCAGGAACGCGGCCACGTGCCGACCGGTCGTGCGCAGGACGTCGAGGTCCTCCCACGACATCGCAACTGCCGGGCCGGGTGCACGCGCGCTCAGCACGAAACCCTCGAGTGCGTTGCCCCGCACGAGCGGCACCACGAGCCAGGCGCGACGATCCGCGGTGAGCCACGCGGGCAGCACGAGGTCGGGCGCCTGCGCCGGCGGCGCGGCTGAAAGATCGAGGACCCACTCGTTCGCCTCGATGAACCGCACCCACGGATCGCTCGCCTCGGCGGTGTTGCCGGGCAGCGTCGCGAGCGTACCCGCGACCGGCGCAAACCGACCGTCGTCGTCGCGCGCCCAGAGTCCGCCCTCCGGGCCGTGCACGATCTGAATGACCGCCTGGACGGCGCGATCGGCGAGTGGCGCAGGCCCTTCACCGGCGGAGAGAGCGTCGGTCAGACGCAGCCACTCGGCACGGTAATCGTAGCGGTACGGGGCAAAGGCCTTCGTCAGCACGACGCGCGTCCAGGCGCGTGCGGGCGGCGAGAAGAGGTAGGCGCTCAGAGCCACGAGCGCGCCGACGAGGCCAAGGATCTCGACCCATTTGCCCCACTCCCCGCCCGCCGCGCGCGCATAGGCGGCGGCGAAAGCGGCCGCGGCGGCGTAGCTGCCGATCACGACCAGCGCGACGATGTAGAACACGACGCCGCGGTGCATCTGCACGGCCGGACGGTGCCGGATGAGGCGCTTGAGGCCGACGGCGAGCACGAGGGCCGCGACGACATTCGCGTCGCCCCGGGCGGCGCGCAGCACGGACTCGACGTCCGCCGGAACGAACGGGCTGGCGGCGAGCACGACGTCGAACACGAAAAACGAAGCGATGCCGACGAGCAGCGGCATCTGCGCCCAGCGTTCGGCCGGGGCGGCACTGCGGTGGGCGCGCTCGGTCAGCAAGAGGCCGATGACCGCGAGCAGCACGCCGCCGTCTGCGGCGATGCGCGCGCCACTCGGCGCCGCGACGCCGAGCGCCGGAAGGATCTGGCTCAACGCGCCGGCCAGCAGCACGGCCAGCGGCGCGACCAGGAGCACCAGCCGAACCCCAGCGCGCCAGCGTTCGGTGGAGCGCCCTGCGAGGTTGGCGATCACGAGGAGCCAGAGCGCAGCCCGCGCAACGTTGAGGATGAATTCGAGGGTCGAACTCCCGGCGTCGGCGAACGCGATGACCCCGGCCCAGGCGGCGGAAACCAAGAGCGCGGGGACGACCCAGAGCCCCGCGAGGCCTCGCCGCCAGCGGGTCAGGGACGCGACGCCGAGCGCGGCATAGACGAAGCAGGCGACGCCGTAACCTGCGGTCCCGGGGCTCACTGCGGCTTCACCGCCCGCCCTTGCCCCAGAGCACCACCTCGACCGTCTGCAGCAGGATCATCACGTCGAAGAGGAGGCTCCGGTTCTTGACGTAGTAGAGGTCGTACTCGAGCTTGAGCGCCGCGTCCTGCTCGGACGCACCGTACGGGTAGCACAACTGCGCCCAGCCCGTGATGCCGGGCTTGACGTAGTGGCGCTCGCGGTAATACGGGATCCGCTCGTCGAACTGCGCGACGAACTCCGGCCGTTCGGGGCGCGGACC
>CAYNCY010000144.1:0-8337 GCA_964395195.1 uncultured Steroidobacteraceae bacterium | reverse complement strand
CTGATCTATAGGGAGGCTGGAGCCATCAGCGCTCTCGATCCGGTCTTATGTGTTTGCCGTCCTTCTTCGCGGAGGTAGCTTCCAGCCCGGCCGGATGAAATGACAGGTGTAGCCACCGGGGTTCATCAGCAAATAGTCCTGATGTTCTGGCTCCGCCACCCAGAACGGACCGGCTGGCAGGACCTCGGTCTCGACCTGTCCGGGCCACAGGCCCGACGCCTGCACGTCCGCGATCGTCTCCTCGGCCACACGCTTCTGTTCGTCATTTGTGTAGAAAATGGCCGATCGGTAACTTGAGCCGACATCATTCCCCTGGCGGTTGCGCGTGGTCGGATCGTGAATCTGGAAAAAGAACTCGAGCAGAGACCGGTAGCTCATCTTGCCGGGATCAAAGACGATCTCCACCGCCTCGGCGTGCGACCCGTGATTCCGGTAGGTCGCGTTCGGGACGTCTCCGCCCGAGTAGCCCACCCGGGTGGAGATCACGCCGTTGTAGCGGCGCAGGAGTTCCTGCACACCCCAGAAGCAGCCTCCGGCCAGGATTGCATGTTCTTCGCTCACTTCGGTCTCTCCAGGAGGTTGAGGTATGAACCGGGGGCGGGACGAGAGCCGCGGTACTGAAGGTACGCGGTCCCGGGATCCCAAGACAACCTCCGAACCGGCCCCCAATGGGGGAGGCGCATAAATGCGCCGGCGCCTGCCGCTGCGGCGCAGCGCCATGGCGGGTTCCGCGCCTGAATTTCGATGTCCTCTTAAAGGCTTAACGCCAGATGGTCGCGCCCATCGGCGCATCCAGACGAAGCGGCCGGACGACCCGTCATGGCACCGGCGCCGAGTGGGGTCAGGTCGTAGTCGTGCGTATCGTGTGGTATGACCTGAAATTACCTGGCAAGGCGCCCGGTGTTGACGTCAGGCGCGATCAGCGAGTTCGTGGAAAGGCTGGCACCGGGCCGGTCCTTGTCATAGGAGTCCGGCGCTGGATCCCCCCGCGTGCACGTAGATCCACTGCTTTTCAGGATCATAGGACAGCGCCGTCCAGAGACTCCCGCCTGCGCTCGCCAGCACGGTGAGGTCTGGGCCCGATGTATCGGCCCCGGGCGCTCCGACATTGGGGATGGTATCGAATGACCACACGGGTGATCCGTCGGACAGACGGAACGCCACCACCCGTCCCTTCGTCGCCCACTCGGCACCCGCCGGCCCGCTGATGATCAGATCATCGACGATCAGCGGAGGCGTGCTGAGGAAGTAACCCTTCGCCGCATCGGCAATCTGATGAGACCAAAGGACTGCTCCGCTTGCGGGATCGAGCGCCAGCAGGTAGCCATCGGACGTGCCACGCAGGCTCTTCCTGTCATTTTTCGATGCACTGCGCTGCGAGTTGAACGGCTCGCGCCCCATCGGAATCCACGTCGACGCCCAGATCACTTTGCAGGTGGCGCCCCCGAGAGCGACCGTGTGGTGGGCGGTCCTGACGTAGAGTCGGCCGTGATCGGCGATCGGCGCCGTGCGCGCCCGCGCTTGCTCAGGAAACGTGCACTGGCAGACCTGCTGTATCCGACCGACCGTCGTCGCATTGATTTCCTTTCGGGCCGAATATCGCTGACCGTAGACGTCGTGATCCGGAAATAGCGAGTCCGCACCAGTACCGGGCGCGCGGTTGAGATCGGCCTGCGTAGGCCCTGATGTTGCAGGGCTCGCAACGGGTGCCAGCAGGCATCCCAGCAATGCGGCGGCACAGGCGGCCGACAATTCTCGCGGGAGTTTCATAGCGTTTCCAATCGCCGCAGCCAGACAGGGACGCGGGACTGTTCTGCGTCGGGAACAATCCACCCCGCAGCATGAAGCGGCAGTGGCAAGCAGTCTGTTCGCCTTCGAACCCACACGAAGGAACTAACGTGCGCGGACGCGACGACTGGACCGCATCCGAGTCCGATCGGCCCCGCGGCAAGTGCCGCCGTCGCGCCGAATCGGCGATGTCGCTTCGCCTCGCGCCCGCAACGAATCGACCTGCACGACGATCCGGAGCTGTCATGATCGCAAGGTCGAGACCGTACGCTGCCTGCGTCCAGTTCACCGAGCCAGGCCGGCGCTCGGACGACGGCGATCCGTGGCGGGAGCGCCATACCGCCGCTCTAGCACGCTGGGCCGCCGAAGATCCCCAAGGAGACAGGGTTGGACGCACACATTGCCGGAATCATTGACCGAGTCCGTGCGCTCGAGGCGGAGCTCGAGGTTGAGCTCGCGAAGCGCCGGCTGGATCTCGCCTACACCGTCAAGAAGCGCTTAGAACCCATCGAAGAGCAGGTGCTGAAGCGACACCGGGAACTAAAGGCGGGGCTGGCCGGTTACATTCTCGGTGCCCGGCCACTGATGCTCATCACAGCACCCGTAATCTATTTGACGATCATTCCGTTCTTGCTTCTCGACCTGTTCATCAGCGTCTATCAGCTTGCGTGCTTCCCAGTCTACGGCATCGCGCGAGTGCGTCGCGCTGACTACATCGTCATCGACCGCGGTCACCTCGCCTACCTCAATCTGGTCGAGAAGATCAACTGCACCTATTGTTCCTACGCGAACGGGATGATCGCCTACACGCGCGAGATTGCGGCTCGCACCGAGCAGCACTGGTGTCCGATCAAGCACGCGCGCCGCATCGTCGGGAGCCATGACCGCTACCGGCAATTTGCCGACTACGGCGATGCTGAAGCCTACCGGACCGAGCTCGAGCAATTGCGTGCGCAGCTTGCGGCAGAAAACGACCGGAGCGGTTCGTCCGGCTGAGCAATTGCCGGGATCACTTGAAATCTCGCATGGCAGGACTTGGGCCCACCAGGGTTTGACCCCTCGTTCGACCGCCCCGGAAGTAGTCGGCGGGCTTTGCAGCCTGACTGCGGAAATCAGCGGACTCTAGCTCGAAGTTGGACTTCCAAGCGCTGCCACGGGCAACCTCATCCCAGGAGCCGCCGATCAGTCGTCAAGCCACGCGCCGTGACGCGCGGAGTGCCGCGCGCGCACGCGAAGGTGCACCGCTTCCGCACTGGTCAGATCAGGTTCGTCAAACTGCGTATCAGGTGGCTTCCCGTCTATACCGGGATTTGGCGCACGGGCACCGCCTTCATTTACCCATCCCGACAATGCCCTGTTTCGCAGCTCGGCCACGGTAGCTCGGCCCGACGGTCCGTTTCCCATAACAAGGTGTCCTCACGTTGTCCGCTGAACGTACCGGTGTTTTGTGCGGAAGTCTGTTCGCCGGCGCACGCGACACGAGGCAGCAACCCTGTCGAACGGTTTCGCGAGGGCGTCAAACGACTTAATTTTATTGAGGGCGCCGTGGTGAGGTTCGTGTGAGAGTCGTTGGTTAATCCGCCAGTGCCAACGCGGCTTTCCGGCGCAATGACGTCGACAATCCGGTTCGCAGCCCCGCACGCAGTAGTGCAGTAGCGCGGGACGCTGCGCTCGCCACACGGCCCGTGCGCCCATGGATGCCGTTAGACCAAGTCTCCGCGGCATCGACCGCCGCGCTCGCAGAAGGCAAAGCGACACGGCTGCGTCCGTTGACCCTTGCGTCCGTCGTCGTGGTGCAGGCGGTGATCGCCAACAGTGCGCGAGAAGAACTCGGCGCTACACGTGGCGGCGGCGACGGACGACAGACAGCAGTCAGGAACGTGGGCGGCCAACGAAAGGGCCGTCCGCTCTGTGACGCCCCGCGCCGAGCATGCCGGATCCTCCCCACGCATCCCTACACTGATTTGCCGCAGGATCGGGAATGAGACCCTTCAGCACGAGTCCGTTGACCGGGCAGGTGCGATGCATGGAGTGCCGCCGGCTGGCGATGGGTCACCAGGCAATGTTCGACTCGACCGGTCGCCGGTCGGCGCCTGCCTACGGGCGGAATCGACCTCGGCGCGCACGCCTGATCGTCGCCTCCGACGTCACGGGGCGGTGTGTCTCAGAGGGGCAGCGCACGGACCCCGCGGTACGAAGTTGATTCAATTGCCGGACGCCGCGAATCCGCGCCTTGGCGGTCCGCCGTTGGCTCCCCTGGCAACGGTTCCGCCTCTGGAATGCGGCCCCGGATGCACAACAACAATGATCTCCACGACCAATCCAGCTCCAGCCACCCACGGGGGACCGGCCATCGTCGCGACCGACCTGACGAAGTGGTTCGGCGAGGGCGAGGCCCGGGTCACTGCCGTGAACGGTGTCGGCCTCGTGGCCAATTTCGGCGAGATGCTGTTTATCGTCGGTCCGTCGGGCAGCGGCAAAACGACCCTTCTCAGCATGATTTCCGGAATCCTCCGGCCGAACTCGGGAACGGTGACGGTCAAGGGCGCCAACATATGGACTTTGGACAACGATGGGCTGGCGGACTTCAGGCTGAACACCATTGGCTTCGTGTTCCAGGACTACCACCTGTTTCCGCGTCTGACAACGGCGGAAAACGTCGCGATTCCTCTGATTCTGAAGGAACGGGACTGGAACGACTCGATGACGGAGGCGCGCAAGTTCCTTGAGATCGTGGGCCTCAAGAATCGATCGGAGATCCTGCCGGTGAAACTCTCCGGTGGCGAGCAGCAGCGTGTAGCGATCGCGCGCGCGATTGTGAGCGGGGCGGAAATCCTGATTCTGGATGAGCCGACGGCATCGCTGGACGGCGATACGGGTCGGATGATCATCTCCTTCGTGAAGGAGAAGTTTCTCAACGCCAGTCGCTGCATCCTGATCGTGACGCACGATGCGCGCATCAACGAGTTCGCGGACCGGATCATCCACATGGAAGACGGGCGGATCACCGGTCTCGACACGGGCACCCAGTGAGAACCAGGATCATCTACGCGATGGCAATCGCCGGCGTCCTGGCCGGGCTCCTCGCAGCCTACCTGTTCGGGCGCGAGCGTCACGCGCAGCCCCCCGTCTTTGCGCCGGTCGCGAGCCCGTACCCGACCGCAATCTACGCAAACGGCATCGTCGAGAGCGACCAGGGCAGTGGCATCAACGTCAACACCTATCCGGAGATTTCCGGGCCGGTCACGAAGGTACTGGTGCACGAGGGGCAGCTGATATCGGCCGGCACGGTCCTGGTCACCATCGACTCCTCGGTCCAGCAGGCGACGACCGAGCAGGCGAAGGCGCAAGCCGACGCTGCGCTTGCGGTCCTCAACGAACTGAAAGCCCAGCCGCGGCACGAGGTCCTGGAGATCGCCAAGTCCCAGGTCGTGCTGGCGGAGTCCAACCTGAAGGTGGCGCGCGACCAGTACGACAAGCGTCGCGCGTCCTATGACGCCGATCCGCATTCGATCTCGAAGGACGTCCTGGACACCGCAGCGAATGCGGTCGCGCAGGCCGAGGCGGCAACTGGCGTGGCGCGCGACCAGTACGAGCTCACCCGGGTTGGTACGTGGAGCTACGACATCGCGACCCAGCAGAAACAGTACGAGGCCCTGAAGAAGGCCTACGACTCGGCGCGCGCGCTGCTGGCGAAGTACGAGGTCACGACGCAGAGCGAAGGGATTGTGCTGGCCGTTAACGCCACGGCCGGTAGCTACGTGTCGCCGCAGGGCTCGTTCAACACCTACACGCAGGCGCAGGAGCCTCTCGTCGTCCTGGGCGCCCGACAGGACTACCTCGCGGTTCGCTGCTTCATCGATGAGATCCTCGTGTCGCGTCTGCCAACGTCAGGGCACATCCGGGCACAGATGTCGCTGCGCGGAACCGACATCAAGGTACCTCTCGAGTTCGTGCGCATTCAGCCCTATGTCACGCCAAAGATCGAGCTGTCGAATCAGCGGCAGGAACGGGTGGATCTCCGGGTGCTGCCGGTGATCTTCCGCTTCCGCAAGCAGGACGCGGTGGTCTACCCGGGACAGCTCGTTGACGTCTTCATCGGCCAACAGTGAGGCTCCGGTGAGCCGCCTGTCGCGAACTGGCCTCCGATGTGGCGCCGTCGCGATGCTGAGCGTCGCGGCCGCGTGCGCAGTCGGCCCCGATTTCGTTCGCCCGACGGCCCCGGCAACCGACCGCTACACCCGCGAGCCGACGGCGCTAAAGACAGTGGACGCTGATGGCCGGGTGCAGCGATTCACCGTCGGTGCCGCGGTTGCAACCGCGTGGTGGGAGCTATTCAGGTCGCCGCCACTCAATTCGGTCGTCCAGCAGGCGCTCCTGGGTAATCCCTCGCTTGAGGCGTCCAGGGCGAGCCTCGAGGCGAGTCAGAGCAATCTCCGCGCGGGCTACGGAATCTTCTACCCCCACATCGACGCGTCCGGGGAGGCGACCCGCCAGCGAAGTGAACCGGCTCTTCAGGGCTTGCGGGGACCCGGCAGCGTGTACAACCTCGTTACGCTGGGCGCCTCGGTCGGCTACGCGCTCGACGTGTTCGGCGGCAAGCGTCGCACGGTAGAGGGTCTCCGGGCCCGCGTGGATGCGGCGCGCTACGCGCGAGCTGCGGCATATCTGACCTTGTCGGCGACCGTCGTCAATACCGCCATCGCGCGTGCGGCCTATGCCGCGGAGATCACCGCGACCCGGCAGGTGATCGAGCTCGAGCAGCAGCAGCTCCACGCGACCGAGGCGCAAGCCGCGGCGGGGACGGTGCCCTACTCGAACGTCCTGAGCCTGCGCGGACTCATCGCGGGCAATCAGGCGCAGCTCGCGCCGCTGCGGCAGCGGCTCAGCCAGGCGGAGCACCTGCTTGCAACGCTGGAAGGGGTGGTACCGGCCGACGTCGCGTTGCCCGACATCGACGTGACGACTCTTTCACTGCCGTCCGACCTGCCGGTGAGCGTCCCATCCGACCTGGTGCGGCAGCGCCCGGACATACTCGCTGCGGAAGCCGAGCTGCACGTCGCGAGCGCCGGGATCGGCGTGGCGACCGCGGCGATGTTCCCGAGCATCACACTCGGCGGAAGCTACGCGGCGGCGGGAACGAGCTTCGGCGAACTCTCGAGCCCCGATGCCCGGTTCTGGAGCGTCGGCCCGTCGGCAACCATTCCGATTTTTCAGGGCGGCAGCCTGTGGTACGGAAGAAAGGCCGCGATCCAAACCTATCAGCAAGCGCAGTCACTCTACCGGCAGACCGTTCTGGATGCGTTCGCGCAGGTGGCAGACACCCTGACTGCGCTGCAGCGCGATGCCGACGCCGTGGAGGCCGAGCTCGAGGCCAAGCGCTCGGCTGCCGAGGCGCTGGCCGGCATGAAAGCCAACTACGAGGCTGGGCTCGTTGCGTACCTCGACTTGCTGACGGCCGACGTGCAGTTTCACCAGGCCACGATTGCGTGGCTGCAAGCGGTTGCGCAGCGTCACCAGGACACCGTGGCGCTGTACGTCGCGTTGGGGGGCGGCTGGTGGAATGCGTCCGCCTTGACTGACCGAGTGTCCCCGTGAAATACGGCGGCATCCTTCGGATCGGCCTCAAGCTGCTCGTCAACGACCAGGCGAAATTCACCGCACTCCTGATCGGAATCACCTTCGCCGTGTTTCTGATGATGCAGATGACGGCGATGTTCGCCGGCATTCTCAATCGCGCCTATTCCACTGTTACCAACATCGGCGCGGCGATGTGGATCATGGACCCTGCCGTCAATACGGCAACAAGCGCCATTCCGATGCCGGATTATCTCCTCGACGCGGTCCGAAGCATGGACGGCATTCGCTACGCAGTGCCCATCTTCATCGGTGGCGGACAGGTCCGGCTCGCGAGCGGCACCTACCAGTCGGTAACGGTGGTCGGCCTGGACGACACGAGCCTGTTCGGGCGGCCCGAACTTGAGCAGGGCAACATCCAGGACATCTACGCCGACAATTCCTTTCTCGTGATTGACGATGCCGAGATCGGCAAGCTCGAGGATCCGAGGGTCGGCACGACGTTCGAACTCAACGACTTCCGTGGCGTGATCGTGGGAATCGCTAGGGTCGCCTCGAATGGACTCAACGGCGTGCCAACGCTGTACACGACCTACAACCGGGCGATCCAGTACTTGCCGACCACCCGGTTCACGGTTTCCTACGTTCTCGCACAGCCAAAAAGCGACGCGGCGGTCGCGGGCATCAAGTCACAGGTGGCGAAGCTCGGGTATATAGCGCTGACCAAAGATGAGTTCAACGGCATCATCGCCCACTATTACACTTACAAGACCGGAATCGGGACCAATATTCTGCTGATGACGGTTATCAGCTTCATCGTCGGCCTGTCTATTTCCGGTCAAACGTTCTATAGCTTCATTCTCGAGAATCTCGAGAAGTTCGGCGCGCTGAAGGCTATCGGAATCAAGAACCGAGAGCTCGTGTACATGATCTTGTTCATGGCGACGGTAACCGCTCTGGTGGGATACGGTC
>CAYNCY010000143.1:0-8384 GCA_964395195.1 uncultured Steroidobacteraceae bacterium | reverse complement strand
ATCCGACTGAGCGGGGTCGAGAAGGTCTTCGTCACCGACGAGATCGAGACGCACGCCCTGTCGGGCGTCCACCTGTCGGTCCGGCGCGGCGAATTCGTCGCGATCACCGGCCCCTCCGGTTGTGGCAAATCGACGCTGCTCGCGATACTTGGGCTGCTCGACACGCCGACCGCCGGCGAGTGCGTGATCAACGGCTGGACGTCGCGGGGCGCCAACGCGAGCGAACGCGCCCGGTTCCGGAACCGCGAGATCGGCTTCGTATTTCAAGCCTTCAACCTCATCGGCGATCTCACGGTCTACGAGAACGTCGAGTTGCCGCTGCGCCTGCGCGCCGGCGCGACCAAGCTCGACAACCGCCGCCGCGTGCTCAACTCGCTCGAACAGGTCGGGATGGCGCATCGGCTGCGGCACTTTCCCGCGCAACTGTCGGGCGGCCAGCAACAGCGGGTCGCGGTCGCGCGCGCGCTGGTGGGATCTCCATCCATCCTCCTGGCCGACGAGCCGACCGGGAACCTCGACTCGACCAACGGCGAGGCGGTGATGGAACTCCTTCGGCAACTGCATCGCGGCGGCGCGACGTTGTGCATGGTTACGCACGATCCCCGCTACGCGAACGTCGCGGAGCGCCAGGTGAGCCTGTTCGACGGCCGCATCGTCGATGAGAGCGCACGGTGATGACTGGCGTCCTGCAGGACGTCGCTTACTGCGTGCGACGGCTGGCACGCGCACCGGGATTCACGGCCACGGTTGCCGCGTTGCTGGCGTTCGCCTTTGCGGCGAACGCGAGCGTCTTCGCGATGGTCTACGCCCTGCAATACAAGCCGCTGCCGTTCCCGGCCGCCGACCGCGCAGTCATCGCCTGGCTGGTCGATCTCAACGCGAATCACTTCGTGTCGATGCCGGTCGAGCGCATGGAGTCGGTGAGCCGCGAGCATCCCGCGCTCGAGCTGATGGCGGGCGTGATGGGCACACAGCTGTGGACCAAGACGGCGCGATGGGCGGATCGCAAGCGCATCGAGACGCTGTTCTTCCAGCCGGCGCTGTTCGGTCTCCTGAACCTCAAGCCCGCCGTCGGGCGCATCCCGAATCTCGAGGATGCAGAGTCGCGGGATCCCGCCAACGTCCTCGTCTCCTCGAACTTTGCCGTCGACCGCTTCGGCAGCGCTGCCAACGCAATCGACCGGACGCTCGAGCTGGAGCAGGGGCGGTTCCGCGTGATCGGCGTCATGCCAACCGACACGCCCGCTTTCCGGGACGTACAGATCTGGAAACCGGCGACGTTTTCGGCCGTTGACGGCAGCGGTACCGGAATCGACTACGACGACGCCATCCTGTTCGGGCGACTGGGGGCCGGAATGAGTCTGGCGGAGGCGGGTGAACGGCTCACCGCGCAGCTCAGCGCCTCGCCGACAAGCCCCCCGTCGGCGGGCGGTGCTCACCTGCGGGTTTCGGTGCAGCCGATCCGCAACTTCTGGGGGTTCGGCGGGCCGGTGTCGCTGCTGCTCATGCTTGGAACGGTGCTACTGATCATGCTGATCACCGGCGCCAACGTCTGCAACCTGTACATCGCACGACTCCTGCAGCTCCAGCACGAGACGGCCATCCTCGCGGCGCTCGGCGCGGCGCCCCGTCGGCTGGCGCGCATCCAGGTCATCGAGGCCGCGCTCCTGAGCGCCGCAGGCGCAGCGTTGGGGCTCGCCCTGGTACCGCTCGGGCTGGCCGTACTGGGTCACGAGGACCTCGTGCCGACTGGCGGTCCGTTTCCGATCCGACTCGACCTCGTGACGGTGGGCTTCGTCGGCGTGCTGGCACTCCTGCTCGCGATCGCCCTGGCACTCAGCGGCCAATGGCTGCAGCGGCAGGCGGCCGACATCCACGACCAGCTCAAGGCGGGCGGTACGCGCCAGACTGCGGGCGTGCGCGTTGAACGGACGCGCTTCGCACTCATCGTCGTGCAGATCGCGCTGACGATCTCGCTGCTGACCGGCGCCGGTCTCCTCGCGCGCAGCGCGCACAAGCTGCTGACGGAGGACATCGGCTTCGATCGGGATCGACTCGTCATCGCGGGCCTCGCCATGAAGTCCGGAGGCCCGGCGATCTACCAGTCGGCCGTCAACCGCTTCCAGGAGCGCGCCCAGGCGCTCCCCGGCGTGCGCGGGATCACGCGCGCGAGCGTGTTTCCGTTTGCAACGGGCGGATGGCTGCTGAGCTACCGACTGCCCGGGACTTCACCGTCCGATCCCGCCAGCTGGCCCCGTGCCCGGACCTACGACAACATCAAGGCCGATTACTTCACGGCGCTCGGACAGCCGCTCGTGGCCGGACGCGCGTTCACCGCCGACGAGGCGCAATCGAGTGCCCCGGTCGCCATCGTCGACACGGTATTCGCGCGGCGGCATTTTGCGGGTGGCCAGCCGCTCGGGCGAACGTTCGAGATCAGCGAGCGGGTCGGTGAGAGCACGGAGGAGTCGGTGCGCACGCTCACGATTGTCGGCGTGGCGGGCGACGTGAAGACGTTCGAGACCTTCGGCGCCGCGCACAGCGACATTCCCGCGATCTACCTGCCGGGCCCCGACGGGATTCAGCTTGCCATTCGCAGCTCGATCGATCCTGCCGTGATCGAGCGCTCGCTCGACTCGATTGCTCGTCAGGTCGCACCGGACGCGGCGCTCGGCATGACAGGAGCGGTCGCCGATCGGATCGAGCAGCGCGTCCACCTCCAGTACCGTCTGAACGGCGTGCTCGAGCTCCTGGCGACGATCGCGCTCGGGCTGGCCGGGGTAGGGCTCTATGCGGTGCTCGCGTACTCGGTGCGGATGCGAACGGCGGAGTGGGGAGTGCGGCTGGCTCTCGGCGCTGATGGCGCCCGCCTCGAGCGGGACGTGCTCTGGCAGGCGGCCCGGCTGGTCGCGATCGGCCTCGCGATCGGCCTGCCGATGGCGTGGGCGGTCACGCGCCTGCTGGCATCCCAGCTCTACGAGATCGCCCCGTTTGACCCCCTGACCGTGGCCGCCGTGTGCACCATCATCGCGGCGGTCAGCTTCGCCGCGAGCTGGGCGCCCGCCCGGGCGGCCGGCCGCGTCGACCCCATGACGGTGCTCCGCCGGCAGTAGTCGAGCCCAACGACCGCGCTACCATGGCTTGCCATGCCCAGTAACCCGCTGCCGATCCTGATCGCGGACGACCAACGAGACATTCGCGACGCACTGACGCTCCTGCTGAAGGTCGAGGGCTACGCGACCCGGTGCGTCGGCTCCCCGGCCGCCGCGATCGCGGCGGCCGCCGCCGAGCCCTTTGCGGCTGCCTTGATCGACATGAACTACACGCGGGACACCACCTCGGGCGAGGAAGGCCTCGACCTGCTGGCCGCCCTGCGACGCCTCGACGGCGACCTGCCGGTGATCGTCATGACCGCGTGGGGCAGCATCGATCTCGCCGTCGAAGCGATGCGCCGCGGGGGCGCCGACTTCATCGAGAAGCCGTGGGACAACGCGCGCCTCGCTGCCATCGTGCGCAACCAGGTCGCCTTGAGTTCGGCCCGGCGCCAGGTGCGGCGCCTCGTGGCGGAGAACGACCTGCTGCAACCGGCCCCGGAGGATGATTTCGTCACCGGATCGGAGGGCATGGCCCGGGTCGTGGCGCTGATCGAGCGCATCGCGCCGACGGACGCTAACGTCCTGATCGTCGGCGAGAATGGCACCGGCAAGAGCGTCGCGGCGCGATGTGTGCACGGGCGGTCGCTGCGCAAGGACCGAAGCCTCGTCACGGTCAACATGGGCGCCATTGGCGAGCACGTGTTCGAATCGGAAATGTTCGGCCACGTCCGCGGCGCTTTCACGGATGCGAAGGCCGACCGCATTGGACGCTTCGAGCTGGCCGACGCCGGCACCTTGTTCCTCGACGAGATCGCGACGCTGCCGCTTGGTCTGCAACCGAAGTTGCTGCGCGTCCTCGAAAGCGGCGAGTTCGAGAGGCTCGGCTCGTCGCGCACGCTGCGGACCAATGTGCGCATCGTGTCGGCGACGAACGCCGACCTGCCGCAGGAAGTCGCGGCCGGCCGCTTCCGCAAGGATCTCCTCTACCGGCTGAACGCGGTTGAGATACGGATTCCGCCGCTCCGCGAGCGCCGCGCAGACATCGCGCCACTGGCGGAGCGCTTTCTTCACCGCGCCGCGCGGCGGTACGGGCGGGAGCCCGTAGCTTTCGCGCCCTCGGTCGCCAGAGCACTCGCGGCGTACGCCTGGCCCGGCAACGTGCGCGAGCTCGAACATGCGGTTGAGCGCGCGGTGCTCG
Organism: uncultured Steroidobacteraceae bacterium; assembly: GCA_964395195.1. Classification (GTDB taxonomy): domain Bacteria; phylum Pseudomonadota; class Gammaproteobacteria; order Steroidobacterales; family Steroidobacteraceae; genus CAIKZZ01. The sequence goes on along the minus strand of CAYNCY010000143.1, from coordinate 4,091 downwards.
TCAGCCACGGGCCACGCATCGAGGTGGACGACCTCCTGCTCGCGGGCGACCGCACGCCGGGCAGCAACCTGGGCCCCGAACAGGGCGACGACGAGGCACCCGATTGGGCACTGTCGTCCGCGGCGAAGGCCCCATCGACGAAACCGAAGACCTTCGCGGCGATCGAGCGGGAGTTACTCCGCTCGACGCTCGAGCAATGCAACGGCAGTGTGATGGCCGCCGCCGAACAACTCGGCCTCAGTCGGGCCGCACTCTATCGGCGCCTTCTCAAGCACGGCTTGCGCGCGGACGATTGATGCGGGGCGCGCGATACCAGACGCGGCTTCTGCTCGATGCGTCCCTGGTCGCGGTGCCGGGGCTGGCCGCTCTTGGCATCGCGATCGTCGCGGCGCCCGTCCCGGCCTGGTTGGCCGCGGGACTCGTCGTCGTCGCGCTCCTCGCGACGGCGATGCTCGCGCGCCGGGCCCGCAACCGCGCCATCTATCCGCTGCACACCGCCGCCAACCTGCTCGCGGCGCTGCGCGCCGGCGACACGAGCCTGCGCGCCGCCGGAGTCGACGTGGACGACTCCGCCGGCCACGTGATGTGGGAGATCAACGCGCTCGCGGACACGCTCAGGGCGCAGCGCCTGAAGGTCAAAGAGGCGGACGCGCTGCTCGCGAAGGTGATCGCCACCACCGACATCGCTCTCTTCGCCTTCGACGACCGGCAGCGCCTGACGTTGGCGAATCCGGCGGCCGGCCAGCTCCTCGGTCGCGCGCCGGAGGCGCTTCTCGGCGCGTCGGCCGAATCGCTGGGGCTGACCGAGACGGATGCGGGCGTCCCGACCATCGTCTCGCGGGCATTTCCGGGCGGCGCGGGACGCTTCGAGATCCGGCGACGCCGGTTTCGAGAAGGCGGGCTCGAGCACGAGCTGGTGTCGGTCAGCGACCTGAGCCGCGCGCTTCGCGAGGAGGAGCGATCCGCGTGGCAGCGGCTCGTGCGCGTGCTCGGCCACGAGATCAGGAACTCGCTCGCGCCGATCAAGTCGATCGCGACCACTCTCGCCGACCTCAACAATCGCGAGCCGCCGCCAGCCGACTGGCGCTCCGACCTCGCGTCCGGATTGGCGCTGATCGGTCAGCGCGCGGACGCGCTGACGCGCTTTCTGGTCGGATTCTCGTTGCTGACGCGCCTGCCGCCGCCCGAGCGGGTCGATACGCCGCTCGGCCTGTTGCTTGAGCGTACCGCGCGGCTGGAACGGCGGCTTGCGATCGTGATCGCACCGCTCCCGGAGCTCGGCGCCTACATCGACCCCGACCAGATCGAGCAGGCCGTGATCAATCTGTTGCGAAATGCCGTCGATGCGGCCCTCGTGACCGGAGGCGCCGTGCACCTCAGCCTCCGCGCATCGGCCGACCCCGGGACCGCGCAGGGAGCGCGAGCCTTCGCGCTCATTGCCATCGAGGACGAGGGGCCAGGGCTCGTCGCGAACGAGAATGCGTTCGTGCCCTTCTTCACGACGAAGCCCGACGGCAGCGGAATCGGACTCGCGCTCGCGCGGCAGATAGCCGAAGCGCACGGCGGGTCCGTCACGCTCGAGAATCGCACCGACCGCGCGGGGTGCGTGGCGGTCATGAGCCTGCCGTTGGCCGATCGGCGCGCGTGACCCGCGCAGCGTCGTCGCCCGGTGTCTGGAAACCGGGCAGCCTCCCGCGCTAGGCTCGGGCCACGCGGACCCAAGCTCCGCGTTCCACGGTTTCGGCTGCGCGCGCGGCCGCCCGCCCGATTTCGCCTGGCAGGAGTTTCAAGTGACACACGACATCCATGACCGGCCATCGAGGCGTCCGGCCCCCGGGCGAGCGGCGGCGCGACGCGGCGCGTTGGGTGCCTGGCTCGTGCTGCTGCTGGCCGTGGGCACGAGCCGCGGTGCGGCCACGCCGGCGAGCGCTGACGGCCAATGGCCGAGCGCGGGCCGCGATGATGCCGGGACCTATCACTCGCCTCTGACCGACATCAACACCGGCAACGTCGGCCGGCTCGGCTTCGGATGGGAGTACTCGCTCGGCACGCACCGGGGGCTCGAGGCGACGCCGCTGATGATCGACGGCACGCTGTACGTGACCGGGAATTTCGGCGTCGTCCATGCCATCGACGCGGCGACCGGCGCCAAGCGCTGGGTGTACGACGTCGGGGTCGACGGCCAGTACGGACGCTACGTGTGCTGCGACGCCGTCAACCGCGGGGTCGCGGCGGCGCAGGGGCGGATCTACGTCGTGGCACTCGATGGCTACCTGCACGCCATCGATGCCGCGACCGGGAAGAGGATCTTCAAGGTCGATACGTTCCCGGCGCGCGGACCGAAGGCGCCCTACACGAGCACGGGTGCCCCGGTGATCGCCGGCAACCTCATCCTGATCGGCGCGGGAGGCGGCGATTTCCACGGCGTGCGCGGGTACGTCGCGGCATTCGACCTCGCGACCGGCGCCCTCAAGTGGCGCTTCTATGTCGTTCCACGCGACCCCAAGCTCGGCGCGCAGGACCAGCCGCACCTCGCAGCGGCGGTACCGACCTGGGACCCGCACCACCGCTGGGAAACCGGCGGTGGCGGCACGGTCTGGGACGGGATCTCGTACGACCCCGAGCTCAAGCTCATCTACGTCGGTACCGGCAACGCGGCACCCTACGACATCAAGGAAGCGGGCCGGGTGGGCGGCGACAACCTGTACACGGCGTCGATCCTCGCGCTTCGCGAGACGGGCGAGCTCGCGTGGCACTACCAGGTGGTGCCGGGCGACATGTGGGACTACGACAGTACGCAGAAGATGGTACTGGCGACGCTGCCGATCGACGGCAAGCCCCGCAAGGTGCTGATGCAGGCATCGAAGAATGGTTTCTTCTACGTGCTCGACCGGCAGACCGGGGCCTTCATCTCGGCGCGTGCCTTCGCCTACCAGAACTGGACGAAGGGCCTCGACCCGAAGACCGGCCGGCCGATCCCGAGCCAGGCGGTGAATTACGCGACCTCGCCCAAGCTCGTCTTTCCCTGGGAGGGAGGCGCGCACAGCTGGCAGCCGATGTCGTTCGATCCCTCGCTCAATCGCGTCTTCATTCCGACGATGGAGGTGCCAGACGTGCAGTTCGAGAGCTCGGGGATGCCCGCCGGACTCGTCGAAGGGCAGTTCACCTCACCCGCCGTCGATGCCGATGACTACGACCCGAAATCGATGGCCAACCTCTACGGCAAGCTGCCCTCGCTCAAGACTCTCGCGAAGGGCTCCGCACCCGCCGTCTCGCGCGCATACCTGCGCGCGTGGGACCCCGTCGCGCAGAAGCTCGTGTGGGAAGTGCCGGCAGCGACTTACTGGGACGGTGGCGTGCTCTCGACCGATGGCGGTCTCGTGATCGAAGGCGACATCGCCGGTCGCCTCAACGTCTACGCCTCGGCCACGGGCAAGCCACTCAAGTCGGTCGAGCTCGGCGGATCCGTCATGGCGGCGCCGATGACCTATCGCGTCGGCGGCATCCAGTACATCGTGATACTCATTGGCTACGGTGGCGGCCAGCTCGGCTACACGCTGCCCAAGGACTCCGCGGCCTTCAAGTACGGCAACCAGGGCCGTCTCGTCGCGCTGAAACTCGGCGGTGGCGCCGTGCCGCTCCCGCCGGTTGTCGTGCGCGAGCCGATCCCGACGCCGCCGTCGCGCGAGGGAACGCCCGAGCAGGTCCACGCGGGCGAGATTCTCTACAACCGCTACTGCTCCCGCTGCCACGTGTTCGGGCCGGGCGTGCTGCCGGACCTGCGGGCGCTCTCGGCCGGCAAGCATCAGATCTTCTACGACATCGTGCTCAAGGGCGCGCTGTCGCCGGTCGGCATGGGTCGCTTTGACGACGTGCTCACGCGCGCGAACGCCGAGGCGATCCATGCCTACATCGTGAGCGAGGCGTGGAACGCGATCGCCGATGCGAAGGCGGCCAAACCGTAGCGGATTGCGTCAGTGCGGCCCCGGCATCGCATGGGCGCCGCCGCTCATTCGGCGTCGCGGGCCCGAAGTCACTTGACCCCGATCACCATCGAATCGGGGCCGACCAGAGCCTCGACCCGCGTCTTC
>CAYNCY010000142.1:0-8387 GCA_964395195.1 uncultured Steroidobacteraceae bacterium | reverse complement strand
TCATCCGGGCGGCGGCGTGATGGGCGCGGCCGGGCGGAACGCCGCGCGCGTCGTCCTCGAAGGAACCTCGCAATGAGAGCGTCGCGCGAGCATTACCTGCAAACCGTGCGCTACACGCCGTTCCATTCGCGCACGAGCGCGGCGAATGGCCTCAACCTCTGGCACCGCTGGCGCGACCACACCGTTTCCGACGCCTACTTCGACGTCGGCCTCGAATACACCGCGCTTCGCAACGCCTGCGCCGTGTTCGACCTTTCGCCGATGACGAAGCACCGGATCTCGGGTCCCGACGCGCTCGCGTTCCTGAACCGGCTCGTGACCCGCGATGTCGCGAAGATTAAGCCGCGTCGCGTCGGTTACTGCGTGTGGTGCGACGACCAGGGGCAGGTCATCGACGACGGCACGATCTTCCATCTGGCAGAAGGCGACTACCGGCTCTGCTCGCAGGAGAGGCAACTCGACTGGCTGCTGACTTCCGCACTCGGCTTCGACGTCGTGATCCGCGAGGAGACCGAAGAGGTCGCCTCGCTCGCGCTGCAGGGCCCGACGAGCTGCGCGGTGCTGAGGGACCTCGGCCTCGCCGGCGTCGAGAACCTCGCACCGTTCGCGATTCAGTCCTTCCCTTTCGAGGGGAGCGAGCTCACGGTCTCGCGCACCGGTTTCACGGGCGATCTCGGCTACGAGCTCTGGATCGACCCCGCGCACGCCGAAGTGCTCTGGGACCGGTTGTTCGAGGCCGGCGAGGTCCATGGCTTGAAGCCGATGGGCACCTTCGCGCTCGAGATGAGCCGCATCGAGGCGGGATTCATCCAGGCGGGCGTCGACTTCCTGCCGGCCGACCGGGCGATTCGGACCGACCGGACGCGTTCGCCCTTTGAGCTCGACCTCGCTTGGCTCGTCGACTTCAAGAAGCCGAACTTCACCGGCCGGCGGGCGCTCCTCGAGGAGCAGCGCCGCGGTTCGCGATTCCGCCTGGTGCGACTCGACGTCGAGGGCAACAAACCGGCGAAGGATGCCTACGTCTACGATGCCAAGCGCAACGTGATCGGCGCCGTGACCTGCTCGATGTGGTCGCCCATGGCCAAGGCCAGCATCGCGCTCGCAAGCGTCAAGATGCCGCACGGCGCTCCCGGGGAGGAGCTCTGGGCGGAGATCTATTATCAGAAAGAGCTCAAGTGGAGCCGCGTCAACGCGCGCTGCCGCGTCCAGAAAGGTCCCTTTTTCGATCCGCCGCGCCGGCGCCAGACGCCAGCGCCCGGCCGCTAGGGAACGACGCCCGGCGCACGCGGTCATACGGAGGCGCCATGAACCGTAATGCACTCATCGGAATCGCCGGGGCAGCCGTGCTCGCTGCCGGCGGCGGCTACTACTACTGGCACAGCGCACAGAAGCCCGTCGCGGAGCCCGCCGTCTCGGCGCGGGCGCGCATCGAGAACCCGCTCGGGCCGGGGCCGTCGACGGCGCTGCCGACCCTCGCTGACAGCGACGAGGCGTTTGGTACGGAGCTTGCGACGCTTCTGCACGCGCAGAGCCTGCCGGACCTCTTCTACCCGACGCGGATTGCCCGGCGCTTCGTCGCGACCGTCGACAACCTGCCCCGCGAGCAGGTCGCCGCGACCGTCAGACTCATGCGACCGCCGAGTGGCGCGATATCTGTGCGCGGCGAGGAACCGTCCCTGTCGCTCGCACCCGAGAATGGCGCACGCTATGCCGCGTACCTGCAGCTCCTTTCGGCGATCGACGCGAACCAGTCCGTGGCGCTGTACCGTCGCTACTATCCTCTGTTGCAGCAGGCATACGACGAACTCGGCTACCCGGGGCACTACTTCAATGACCGCGTCGTCGAGGTAATCGACCACCTGCTCGCGACCCCTGATGTCGATGACCCGGTGCCGCTCATCCACCCGAGCGTGATGTACAAGTTCGCCGACCCGCGCATCGAGGCGCGCTCCGCCGGTCAGAAAGCGATGATCCGGATCGGGCGCGGCAACGCGACCACCGTCAAGACCAAGCTGCGCGAGATCCGCGCGCTGATCGCGACCCAACCCGCGAAATGAGCGCGGCCCCGGCCGCGCCCGGCGTCGAAAGCGCAGGCCACGCGGCGCCATGAGCGAGCGCTTGGTCTCGCGTCGCGACCTCGATTTCCTGCTGCACGAGTGGCTCGAGGTCGGCGCGCTGACGATGCGGCCACGGTACGCAGAGCACTCGCGCGAGACGATGGACGCGGCGCTCGATGCGTTTACGACGGTGGCGACCGAGTATTTCGCGCCGCACAATCGCAGCAGTGATCTCAACGAACCCACGTTCAGCGACGGCGCGGTCCGTGTAAATCCGCCGGTGCGCGCGGCGCTCGCGGCCTTCGCGGCGGCGGGCCTCGGCGCCGCCACCCACGATTACGCGCTCGGCGGGATGCAGCTGCCCTACACGATCGAGCGCGCCGGCATGACACTGCTCGATGCCGCCAACGTCGCGACCGCGGCCTACGCGCTCCTCTCGACGGGCAACGCCAACCTCCTGATCGCGCACGCGAGCCCTGAACTCGTCGAACGCTACGTGCCGGCGCTCCTCGCGGGCCGGATGCACGGCACGATGTGCCTGTCGGAGCCGCAGGCAGGCTCGTCCCTCGCCGACATCTCGACGCGCGCCGAGCGCGAGCCCGATGGGCGCTACCGCTTGTTCGGCAGCAAGATGTGGATTTCAGCCGGTGAGCACGATCTCACCGACAACATCCTGCACCTCGTGCTCGCGAAGGTCCCCGGAGCCGACGGCCGCCCGCAGGCGGGCGTGCGTGGCATCTCGTTGTTCGCCGTGCCGAAGTACCTTCCGGGAGCGGGTGAGGAGGCGCTCGGCGAGCGCAATGACGTCGTCGCGGGCGGCCTCAACCACAAGATGGGCTTTCGCGGCACCTCGAACTGCGTGCTCAACTTCGGCGAAGGCCGCTATCGCCCGGACGGCCGCCCGGGCGCCCTCGGCACGCGCGTGGGCGCGGAGGGCGAGGGGCTCGCCTGCATGTTCCACATGATGAACGAGGCGCGGATCGGCGTCGGCACGGGCGCGGTGGCGCTCGGCTATACCGGGTATCTGCACGCGCTCGCCTACGCTCGCGAGCGGCGCCAGGGCCGGCGGCCCGCGAACTCGGGCAAGCGCGCCGCGGAATCTCCGCCCGTGCCCATCATCGAGCACGCGGACGTGCGGCGAATGCTGCTCGCCCAGAAATGCTACGTCGAGGGCGGTCTCGCGCTGATCCTCTATTGCGCGCGTCTCGTTGACGAGGCGGCGACCGCCGCGAGCCCGGAGGAGCGCCACTCGGCCGAGGCGCTTCTCGGACTTCTGACGCCGATTGCCAAGAGCTGGCCGTCGCAGTGGTGTCTCGCCGCGAACGACCTCGCGATCCAGGTGCACGGCGGCTACGGCTACACGCGCGACTTTCCCGTGGAGCAGTTCTGGCGCGACAACCGTCTGAACGCGATCCACGAAGGCACGCACGGCATCCAGGCCGCCGACCTGCTCGGACGCAAGGTCGGGGCGGACGGTGGAGCAGCCTTTCGGGCCCTCGAAGCGCGCGTCGTCGAGACCCTTGCGGCGACGGGCACGCTCGGGGCCGACGCCGGGCGCGTCGGCGCGGTGTGGCGGGAGATCGGGCGCGTAACCGCGGCGCTCGGTGAATCGCCGGATGCGCTGGCGCGCCTCGCCAACGCGACGCCCTACCTCGAGGCGTTCGGCCACGCCGTCGTCGGCTGGCTCTGGCTCGAGCAGGCACGCATCGCGGCGCGGGCGCTCACGACGCCAGGAATTCGCGCGGAAGAGGCGGCGTTCTACTCGGGGAAGCTGCAGGCCTTTCGTTTCTTCGCGCGCTGGGAGCTGCCGCGAATCGCGGCGTGGCTCGCCGTACTCGATCCCCCCGACCCGACGGTGCTCGAGATGCCGGGCGACTGGTTCTGAACGGCGCCGCCCGGTGCGGCATCAATCCGGTTGCATGGCGGCGAGCTCGTTGCCCGCAGGATCGGTGAAGTGAAAGCGTCGCCCGCCGGGAAAGGAGAAGGTCGCTTTCGAAACCTTCCCTCCGGCGCGCTTGACTGCGGCGAGTGCCGCTTCGAGATCCTCGACCTGGATCACCGGCAGCGGCGCGTGGGTCACTTCCGCCGGGTCCGCCTGCACGCCGAGGTCGACGTCGCCGCTCAACGTGCATGCATACGTGGGACCGAAGTCGGTCATCGAGAAGCCGAAGGCGGCGCCGTAGAAGGTCTTCATCGGCGCGGTTCCGCGCGAGGGCAGTTCGATAAAGTTGATGCGCGCGGGCATGGTCAGGGTCTCCCGGTGGGTGGCGATGCGCTCGCGGGCCGCGAGGCACCTGCAGGGTCGAGGTTCAGTTGCATGAATACGAGGTCGAGCCACCGGCCGAACTTGTGGCCGACCTCCTTGAAGTGCGCGACGCGTTCGAAGCCGAGCCGCGCGTGAAAGCGCATCGAGGCTTCGTTGGTCGCGTCGATGCCGCCGATCATCACGTGCTTGCTAAGTTCGCGCGCGCGAACGACGAGCGCCCCGACGAGAAGGCGGCCGATGCCAGCGGCGCGCACGTCGGCGCGCACGTGGACGGAGTGCTCGACCGTGTAGCGGTAGCCGTTCCAGCTGCCGCGCCAGTCGCCGAACGAGGCGAAGCCCGCGATGCCGCGGCCGTCGGTCGCGACGAATACCGGAAAGCCGCGTTCCTGGCGAGCGAGCAACCAGGCGCGGCGCTCCTCCAGGGTCGCAGGCTCCGTCGCGTACACCGCCGTCGAGTTCGCGATCACTTCGTTGTAGATCGCGAGGATCCCCGGCAGGTCCGCATCGGTAGCATCGCGCAGCGGCATCGCGGGTCCCGTGATCGAGGAACGACCAAGGCGGTGATATTGCGGCCGAAGGCCCCCGAGACGGAAGAGGGAGCGACGCCGGTCACAGTTCCAGAGGTTGGGGCAACGGCGGTCAACGCGGCGACGGCCGGCACGTTGCCTTGCCCATGAGTCGAAGCCGGTCTTCCGCCACCGTTCTGGCCTTCGCGGCGTTCCTCGGGAGCGCGTGCGCGCCGACCCACGCTTCGCCCGCGAGCGCGGTCAGCCGTGCCCGCAGCGCCGTGTGCGCGCCGGGGGCCCACGAGCTCCTCGAGACGCGCGCCCTCGATGCCGTGGCTTCTGGCCTTTCCAACGGGGACTCGTTGCACAGCGCGCTCGGGCGACTGCCGGCACGGCCGGAGTTTGCGACCTCCATGCACCTCGTGGGTGTAGTCGATGACCGGGGAATCGCCACCGCCGTGGCCGGTCACTTCTGCCGCGACCTCCAGGATCGCCGCCTGCGGGAGATCGGGGTCGCCCGGACGGGGCACGAGCTCTTCATCGTCGTGATCGCGCCGCTCGATGTGCCGGCGCCTGGCAGCGACAGCGCGGTGGCGCGCGAGGTGCTCGCACGGGTCAACGCAGCGCGGGCGGCGGGCCGACGCTGCGGATCGACGAGCTTCGCGCCCGCGCGGCCGCTCGTGCTGGCGAGCCGGCTCTCGGCGGTCGCGCGCGAGCACTCCATCGACATGGCGCCGACCGCCGGCATCGACCATCGCGGCCGCGATGGCAGCTCACCGTCCGAGCGCGTCAGCCGCTCGGGCTACGTGGCCCAGATGGTCGGTGAGAACGTTGCGGGCGGGGTACCGACTGCCGCCGAGGTCGTCGCGGGCTGGCTCGATAGCCCCGGTCACTGCGCCAATATCATGGAGCCACGCTTCACGGAGATGGGGCTCGGCTTCGTCGTCGTGCCGACGAGCCGGCTGCAGATCTACTGGACGCAGCTCTTCGCGTTGCCAGCACACGCCGCGACGACGCGCCGGGCGCTCTAAGCGCCCGATCCGCCGAGCGGCGTCCTACGGCTGCGAGGCCGTGTAGACGGTCTTGCCGCCGACCACCGTCTCGAGCACCACCACCTTGGCGATGTCCTCGGCTGCTATGGTCAGGGGATTGCGGTCGAGCACGATGAGGTCGGCGAACTTGCCGACCTCGAGGGAGCCCGTGACGTCGTCCTCGTGGAGTTCGTACGCCGCGTTGATCGTGATCGCACGCAGCACCGTCTCGCGCGTGAGGCCGGGGTCCGTTCCGAGCCGTCCGCGGTAGGCCACCGGCGCATCGGGTGCGTTGGTACGGGTGACGCCCACCTTGAGCGCGAACCATTCATCGAGCTTGTCGACCGGCCAGTCGCTGCCGTACGCGATCCGGGCGCCGGCGGCCGCGAGCGTGCCCGCGGGCTCGAGGATCTTCATGCGTTCCGGCCCGAAGGCGTCCTTGAGGCCGAGCGTGTCGCCGGCGGGCTTTTCCCACTGGAACGACAGGACCGGCGTCGCGTTCAGGGCCTTGAAGCGCGGCAGGTCGCTCGGCTGCACGATCTCGTCGTGCGCGATCGCCGGGCGGATGTCCGCACCCGGCAGGGACTTGCGCATCGCCGCGATGCCATCGAGCGCGGCGCGCACGCCGCCGTCGCCGTCCGCGTGCAGGTGCGGATCGATGCCGGCCTTGCCAAGGCCGATCAGCGCACTCGCGAGCACGTCGGGCGGGAAGTACACCGGGGGTCCGCGGCTCGGGCCCGGGACCCAGCTCGGTGCCGCTGCGGTGCCGACATTGTGGAGGTACGGATCGACGACCGCGCCCGTGAAGGCCGGTGCCGAGATCACCCCGTCCATGAAGAGCTTGGCGTTGCGCACGGTGATGCCGGGGGCAGGCTTGAGCGCGCCTTCGTCGTAGGTCTTGCGGATGCTGAGCACGCGCGCGATGGCGGCCGGGATGGCGCCGGCCTCGGACGGCTCGATCGGCGGCGCAAAATGCGCGCGCACCGTCAGCTGGCCGTCCTTGCGGGCGGCGCTGAAAGCAGCAACGTCAGTCGCCGGCGCCACCGCGTCGAGGAAACTCGTGATGCCCTGGCGGTTCATGGCCTTGAGCGCGGCGAGCGCGCCGGCCTTTTCCTCCGCAAGGGTCGGCTTCGGCAGGATCGTCTCGTACACACCGAACGCCGCATCCTCGAGCAGACCCGTGGGATTGCCCTTCGCGTCGCGCCAGATCTTGCCGCCGACCGGATCCTTGGTTGCCGCCGTGAACTTGCCGAGCGCGAGCGCGCGACTGTTGACGAGCGCGGTGTGGCCGAAGGAGGAGCGCACGATGATCGGTCGCTTGGTCTTGAGCACATCGAGCGTGGCGCTGCTGGTCTGGATGCCGGCGGGGCGCATGCTCTCCTGGAACCAGTCGACGATCTCGAGCCAGGCGTCAGGCTCTTTCGCCGCGGACTTGTCGATGCACGCCTGCACGCGCGCCTGGAATTCGGGGACCGTGAGCGAGTCGTAGTTGAGGCTGCACTTCAGGAGCGAAGTGCCCGCTTCGAGCGGGTGCATGTGGCCGTCGACGAGACCTGGCATTACGAAGCGACCCTTGAGGTCGATGTCTTGCGTCGCCGCACCAATGAAGGGAGCGACACCTGCGTTCGCGCCGACGTACACGATGCGCCCGCCCTGGATCGCGAGCGCCTCGGCGGTCGCGCTGCCAGCGCCAGCGGTGAAGACGGTCGCGTTTCGGTAGACGCGATCGGCCGCGGGCGGCGTGGCGGCGGTGGCGACGGCGACGAAAAACAGCAATGGCGCAAGCGCGCGCAAGGGATGGGGCATGGCTGACACTCTTGTTTGTTGTTTGGCAGGAGACAGTGTGCGATGCGAAGCCTAGCGCATCGCGCCACGCCCGTCCCGGGAGCGCGCGCGCCGCGCTGCGGTGCACCGCCCGCCGGTCGCGATGAAGCACGCCCGCTGGCGGCCGATCGCCCCTATACTGTGACCGGCGCGCGACACGCGAGCGCGCCCTTCGAGGGTTGCGGCGATTCAGGAAGTTCGAACCACCATGAAAGTGCGAACCGCCGACCGACCGCGCGCCGGCGCGCGGTTGGGGCCGCTGCTACTCGGCCTCCTGCTCGTGGTGCCGCTTCTCGGCGGCGCCGAAGAGTCGCCGCCGGCGACGACCGGTGCCGCAGCGCCGGCCCCAAACCCAGTGGCAGCGCCGATTCCGGCGGCCAGACCCGCGGCGCCCGTCGTCGAACCGACCGACACGCTTTCAGAGATCGTGGTCGAGGCCCCCGAGCCCCGCTACGTCTCGCCGACCCGGCGCGACAAGATCGGCCGGATCTGGGCACCGGTGTTCATCAACGGCCGCGGACCCTTCAAGCTCGTCCTCGATACGGGCGCGAGCAACTCCGCCGTCAACGCGCGCGTCGCGGAACGCCTCAACCTGCCGCTTCTCGAGGACCAGTCGATCATGCTGCGCGGTGTGACGGGATCGCGCCTCGTGCCGACGATTCCGATCGACAGCCTGATCGTCGGTGATCTCGAACTCCAGGGC
>CAYNCY010000141.1:0-8443 GCA_964395195.1 uncultured Steroidobacteraceae bacterium | reverse complement strand
TATCGGACCGCATGCGCTCGGAGCTGGCGCTCAACGAGAGCAAGGATGCGCTCCGGGAAGCGGATCGTCGCAAGGACGAGTTCATGGCGCTCCTCGCGCACGAGCTCAGGAACCCGCTCGCGCCGATCCGCTACGCACTTGCGGCCGCGCGGCGCGCGGGCCGCACGCCCGAGCAGCAGAAACGCGCCGAGGAGATCATCGAGCGGCAGGTCTCGCACATGAGCCGTCTGCTCGACGACCTTCTCGATACGTCGCGAATCACTCGCGGCACGCTCGCGCTGCAGATGATCGAGTGCGAGCTCGCCGCCGTGGTCGGGGCTGCGGTCGAGACGGCGCGGCCGTTCATCGATGCGAAGCACCACGCGCTCGCGCTCGACCTGCCGGTGGCGCCCGTGCGCCTCATCGCCGATCCGATCCGGTTGGCGCAGGTGTTCTCGAACCTCCTGATCAACGCGGCGAAGTACACGGATGCCAGCGGCCACATCGAGCTGCACGCCGTCGAAGCGGGCAACGAGATCATCGTGTCGGTGCGCGACGATGGCATCGGCATCACGGCCGAGATGATGCCGCGGCTCTTTACGATATTCTCGCAGGACAATTCGAGCGCGGGGCGCTCGGAAGGCGGGCTCGGAATCGGCCTGTCGCTGGTCCGCGGCATCGTCACGTTGCACGGCGGTACCGTCGAGGCCGAGAGCGGCGGCCCGGATCAGGGCAGTCTGTTCGTCGTGCGCTTGCAGAAGCGACTGCCGTCGGCCGGCGCCGATGCCCTGCCGCCCTAGCCAGTCGACCCCTTGCGTCGATGCGTCATAAGGCGATCTCTTAAACGGACACAATCGACACCGCCGAGGGCGGCTTTGCCGGCCAGAGGGCAACCGGATCGAGGGCCGCCATGAAGCGACCCGCGTGACCGGCTCGCGCGGATCGAGTGACTGGCATCGGCACTTTCGAGGCGCTGTCGAGTCCCCACAAAAAAAGCCAGGGGCGTCATCTCGAGTGCGTGATCGCGACACGCGTGCCAATGCCCACTGTGGAGCCGAGTTCTAAGTCCTCGTGAATCGCGGGATTCCTGCCCGCGGGCGAATGCCTTTCAGGTCACGGAGCAGCCGCTGGCACGCGATGGCGTGCACGGCAGTCGTTCGTCCGCGCGGTGCGTCGGGTAACGGGCTTTCAGCAGTGCGCCGGTTCCGCACGGCCCAACAGCGCGTCGGCAGACCTTCAGTGAGGCCGCTTCAAGTCTCGCCAGCGAGCAGGTTTTCGAGCTCGACCAGTTGCGCCGGCTTCACGAGGTGAACGTTGAACCCCGCCTCGCGCGCCGCCATGCGATCTTCGGCGCGCCCATATCCCGTCATGGCAATGAGCGTGAGCTTTTGACCGTCCGGCGTGGCCCGCCAGCGCTTCGCGAGCTCATAGCCGTTCATCCCCGGCAAGCCGATGTCGACGAGCGCCGTATCCGGCTTGAACGTCGCTGCGAGCTCGAGCGCCTCCGGCGCATCGTGCGCGACCGAGACCTCATGCCCCCAGGCACCCACGAGTGATGCCATCGATCCGGCAGCGTCCACGTTGTCGTCGACGATGAGCACGCGGCGGCTGCGCGCCGTCGGAAGCTCGGGACGGCCTCCGTTGAGCGACTGCCCGGGCATCGCCCCGGGTTGCGCCAGCAAGGGGAGGCGCACGATGAATTCGCTGCCGTGACCGAGGCCGGCGCTGCGCGCTTCGATTCGCCCGCCGTGCAGTTCGAGCAGGCGTCTGACCACCGTCAAGCCGAGGCCAAGGCCGCCTCCCGACCGGGCCAACGTGCTGTCGACCTGGGCGAACAGCTCGAAGATCCGCTCCAGGGTCTCCGGCGCGAGCCCGATGCCGCTGTCCCGAACGCTCAAGACTGCCTCGCCGTTCTCCTCCGTCAGTGCAAGCCAGATCCGGCCATCGGCCGGCGTGTATTTCGCGGCGTTGTCGAGGAGATTGGTGACGACCTGCTCGAGACGCACGGCATCACCACTGATCGTGACGGCCGTGTCGGGAAGCGCGCTCGAAAGCGTGTGGCCGAATTGCTGGATGCGTGAACTTGCGGAGGTCGTCGCGTCGCGCACCAGGGACCTGAGGTCCAGGGTTTCGCGCGTGAGTTCGATGAGTCCCCGGCTGATGCGCGCGACGTCGAGCAGCTCGTCCACGAGCCGGACCAGACGCTGCGTCTGTCGCTCGATGAGCTCGTAACGCTGCATCGTCGCCGGCGGTGCATCGCCGCGAAGCAGATAGTGAATCGTGTGCAGAAGCGGCGCGAGCGGATTGCGCAGTTCGTGGGCGAGCATCGCCAGAAACTCATCCTTGCGGCGGCCACTCTCGCGCAGGGTCTCGGACTTGGCATTGCGTTCGGTGATGTCCTCGATCGCCAGCAGGATGAGTTGATCGCGGGCCTCACCGCCGGCGATCCGGCGTGCATTCAAGAGCAGCATGCGGCGCCCGGCGTTCGGCAGGGTATAGGGCAGCTCCCAATTGGTCAGCGGTTCGCCCTGGGTCAGAACGGCCTCGAGTCCCTGGCGCAGCGCGGCCGTATCCCATTGATGTGTCTCGAGCTTGTAGAGCTCAACCCCATCGGTCGATTCCGGGGCACACTGAAATACGCCATAAAAAGCGCGATTGGCCCGCAGAACCCGCAGCTCCGCGTCAAGTACGACCAAGGGATCGCGCACCGTCTCGAATATCTCATCCGCATAGGCGCGCGAGCGATCCACGATCAGCCGAGCGCGCTGGAGTTCGGTATTGGCCACGGTGAATTCGCGGTTTCGGGTCCTCAGCTCGTCATTGGTCGTGCGCAGCTCTTCGTTCGCCGACTGCAGCTCCTCCTTTGACGTCTCGAGCTCCTCGTTGGTGCTCTGGAATTCCTCGTTCGCGGACAGTACTTCCTCGTGCGCGGATTTGAGTTCCTCCTTGACCGCCTCGTGCTCTTCCATGGCTGCCTGGACGTAGTCGCGCATCGCCGCCAGCTCGCGCTCGGCGTTCGTGAGGCGGCGATCCTTCTCCGACTCGGGCAGCGCACTCAGGGGCACCGGGGGCGGGCGCCGATCGCGAGAGCGGCGCGAAGCATCCTCGAGCAGGATGAGGAAGGAGCGTTCGTCGCTCAGGCGCTGCAGCGGAATGACCTGGATCGTCACCTCGCTCAGGTCGTCGATTGACAGGCCCTCGCGCCGCACCTCGGTGCCCTTCTCGCGCGCTTCCTGGATGGCCGGGGCGAGTTCCATCAGCAGCTGCGGTCGCGCGATGCGGTTCAGGTTCAGGCTCGAAGGGCCACTCGGGTGCTCAAAATACGGCCCGGTGTCGCCGTGAAAATGCAGCACGTTGAGCGCCTCGTCCACGAGCACGCCGGCGGGGGCGTAGCGGGCGAGGAGCAGTCGCTCCGCCTCGCGCTGGGCAGGCTCTGCCGGCACTGGCGGGGCCGAAGCGATGTCACCGATGCCGGTCGGCCGCCCTTGTCGTGGGCTCGAGTGCGCCGCGTTCAGATCACCGAGCACACCCGCGCCGGCGGACTTTCGCAGGTAGAGACGGTAGGGCTTTGCCGCCAGCTCAAACAGATCGCTGGCCTGCCCGACGCTCTCGGACGGGCCCAGCATCAGGAAACCGCGCGGTTTCAGCGCATAGTGAAAGACCTGCATCACCCGACGCTGTGCCGTGGCATCGAGGTAGATGAGGAGGTTGCGACAGCTCACGAGATCAAGGCGCGAGAACGGCGGGTCACGCGTGACGTCGTGGCGCGCAAAGATGCACAGATCGCGAATGCCCTTGGCGATCAGGTAGCGGCCGTCCTGCCTGACGAAGAAGCGCTTCAGCCGCTCGGCGGGGACTTCCTCCGCGATGGACTCGAGATACCGGCCCGCGCGCGCCGCCTCGATCGCGGCCTCGCTGATATCGGTACCGAAGAGCTGCACCCGGGCAGATGAGCCGCGCGCATCAAGAAACTCCGTGAGCTCGATCGCGATCGAGTACACCTCCTCGCCGCTCGCGCAACCCGGCACCCAGATGCGAATCGGCTCGGCGGGCGAACGCCCCTCGATGAGACTCGTGAACACTCGTTCGATGAGGCCCTTGAAGGAGTCCGGATCGCGGAAGAACCCCGTCACCCGGATCAGGAAGTCCTGATAGAGCGCGGCCGCTTCCTGCGCGTCGCTCTCGACGAGCGTTGCATACTCGGACGGATCATCCAGCCGCTGCAGCGCCATGCGTCGGGCCAATCGGCGTCGCAGGGTGTTGCGCTTGTAGTGCGTGAAGTCCACTCCGTGGGCGCTGCGCAAGCACCGCATCACGCGCCGTAGCGCCTCTTCCTCATTGGCGGGCGTCGTCTCGACGACCTCTTCCGCATCGAGAATCGGTGCCGCCTGCGTGCGCAGATAGGGATGACTGCCGAGCCGGGAGAGTTCCTGCGCGATCGCCTTGGGCGTAAGGACAAAATCGACGCACCCGGTCTCGATGGCGTGCTTCGGCATGCCCGGGAACTTTGCCGACGTCGGCTCCTGCGCAAAGGTAATTCCTCCCGCACGCTTGATGGCCTGGATGCCGGCGGCACCGTCGGAGTCGCCGCCCGACAGCACGATGCCGATGCCGGTGTCACCGCGCGACTCCGCGAGGGATCGGAACAGGATGTCGCCTGGCATGTGCCGGTCGCGGCCTTGGGCTCGGGGACTCAGGCGCAGTCGATCGTCGTCCTCCAGGGTCAGCGCCGTGTTGGGAGGAATCACGTACACGTGATCGGGCTCGACCCGCGCACCGTCGACGGCCTGCAGCACGGGAATCAATGCCCGTTTGTTCAGGATCTCGGTCAGGAGACTGTCGTGGCTGGGATCGAGATGCTGGACCACGAGGAAGGTGATTCCGCTCTTCGCGGGCACCTCGGCGAGGAGCTCCGAAAGGGCCTCGAGGCCCCCGGCGGAGGCTGCGATGGCAGCAATGGGAAACGTCATGGGCGGCCTGCGGGTGGATCGATCGAATCCACCGCTCGTGGGAGCATTGCGCCCCTTTAAGTCCCGTCCAATCCACTATAGGCCATTCCGG
Source organism: uncultured Steroidobacteraceae bacterium (assembly GCA_964395195.1). Lineage (GTDB taxonomy): Bacteria > Pseudomonadota > Gammaproteobacteria > Steroidobacterales > Steroidobacteraceae > CAIKZZ01. The sequence goes on along the minus strand of CAYNCY010000141.1, from coordinate 3,403 downwards.
TCGACAATGAAGTCGGACGGCAGGACGCGTCGCGGCGGTCCTGGCGAGGGTCCGCGTCGCGTGGTCAGGCCCCATCGGTGGGGCTTCCGGGGGCTCCGGGACCGGGTCCAGTCCCCCCTATATATAAGTGTCGAGCGGACCCGCCCGTTTCTGGCCCGTCGGCGGCCCTCGACGGGGGCTAGCGCACGAGTCGCAGCGCCCGCCTGCACACCTCGTCCACGGTGAACCCGAACTCGCGCAGCAGCACCTCGCCCGGCGCCGAGGCACCAAACCGCTCGATGCCAAGGGTGTCGCCCTCGGCGCCGACGTAGCGCTCCCAGCCGCGCGCGGTGCCGAGCTCGACCGCGAGGCGCGCGCCCACGGACCGCGGCAGCACCGTCTCGCGTTCGGCGGCCGGCAGCGCATCGAAGAGCTCCCAGCTCGGCATCGAGACGCAGCGCACCGCGATCCCTTGCGACCGAAGGCGCGCGGCCGCGGCGACGATGAGTCCGACCTCCGAGCCGCTCGCGATCAGGATGAGCTGCGGGCTTGCACCCGGTGAATCGCTCAGCACATAGGCACCTTGCCGGAGCCCCTCCGCCGCGGCGAACTCGGTGCGATCGAGCGTCGGCACGTCCTGGCGGCTGAGTGCCAGCATGACCGGCCGGTCACGCGTCTCCAGGGCAACGCGCCAGGCGACCGCCGTTTCGTTCGCATCCGCGGGTCTCAGGACCAGCACACCGGGAATGGCCCTGAGACACAGCAGCTGCTCGATGGGCTGGTGGGTGGGGCCGTCCTCCCCGAGCGCGATGCTGTCGTGGGTGAAGACGTGGATGACGTGCAGTCGCGACAGCGCCGCGAGGCGAATCGGCGGGCGCATGTAGTCGGAGAAGATCAGGAACGTGGCGCCGAAGGGGATGAAGCCGCCGTGGGCGGCGAGGCCGTTGGCGATCGCACCCATCGCGTGCTCGCGGATGCCAAAGTGCAGGTTGCGCCCGCTCTCGTTGAAGCCGCCGCCCGCCGCCCCCTGCAGGTCCGCGCCGGGCGCCGGCGGCGCCTGGAAGTCGCCGAGCTCCTTCAGCGTCGTCTTCGTCGAGGGATCGAGGTCCGCGGAGCCACCCACGAGCGCAACCAGGTGCGGTGCGATGGCGTTCATGACCTTGCCGGAGGCTTCGCGTGTGGCCATGCCTTTCGGATCCGGCCCGAACACCGGAACGCGCGCATCCCAGCCGTCGGGCAACCGCCCGCCGAGCCGACCGGTCAGTTCGGCCGCGAGCTCGGGGTAGCGCGTGGCATAGAGCGCCATGCGCTTCGCCCACTCGGCCTGCCGCGCGGCTCCCGCCTCGATGGCCGTGCGGAAGTGCGCGAGCGCAGCCTCCGGAATGAGGAAATCGGGCTCGACGGGCCAGCCGAGGTGCTCCTTGGTTTTTCGGACGTCCTCGCGGCCGAGCGGTGCGCCGTGCGCCTTGAAGGAACCCTGCTCGGGCGATCCGAACCCGAGCGCGGTGCGAACGAGGAGGAGCGAAGGCCGCGAGGTCTCCTGCTCCGCCCGCCGGAGCGCGGCATCGATCGCCTCGATGTCGTTTCCGTCCTCGACCCGCTCGGTGTGCCAGCCGTACGCCTCGAAGCGCCGGGCGCGATCTTCGGTGAAGGTGAGTTCCGTGCCGGCGGCCAGCGTCACGCGGTTGTCGTCGTAGAGGCAGGTGAGCTTGCCGAGCTTGAGATGGCCGGCGAGCGAAGCGGCCTCGGACGCCACGCCCTCCATCAGGTCGCCGTCGCTGACGAGAACGAACGTGCGGTGGTCGACGACGGTCAGGTCCGGCCGGTTGTACTTCGCGACGAGCGAGGCCTCGGCGATCGCGAGTCCGACGGCGTTCGCAAAGCCCTGGCCGAGGGGCCCGGTCGTGACTTCGACCCCGGGCGTATGGCCGCGCTCGGGGTGACCCGGCGTCTTGCTGCCCCACTGGCGGAACCGCCCAAGATCGGCGAGCGACAGGTCGTAGCCCGTCAGGTGCAGGAGACTGTAAAGGAGCGCCGATCCGTGGCCGGCCGAGAGCACGAATCGATCGCGATCCGGCCAGCTGGGGTTTCGGGGGTTGTGCCTGAGGACGCGCGTAAAGAGCGTGTACGCCATGGGCGCCGCGCCGAGCGGCAGCCCCGGATGGCCGCTCTCGGCCTTCTGCACCATGTCGACCGACAGGAATCGGAGCGTGTTGATGCAGGTAAGGTCGAGGGTGTCCAACCGAGGATCGGACGCGGATGGCACGACGGGGGCGCCACCCGCGCGCTTAAGCTCGCGCATGGCGCCCGTCGTGATCATCGGGCCGAACTACAGCGCGCGTCGCCGGGTGACGGCGTGGTAGACAATCAGGATGAGCGCCGCGCCGACGACGGCGACCAGCATGCTGTAGAGATTGAAGCCGGTGATTCCAACCGCGCCGAAGTACGTGAAGAGCCAGCCGCCGACGACCGCGCCGACGATCCCGAGCACGATGTCCATGAGGGGACCCTCGCCCGTCCGGTTGACGAGCTTGCTGGCGATGAAGCCGGCGATGAGTCCGAGGATGATCCACGCGAGAATTGACATGTTGGTCTTCCTTAAGTCGTTCGGCGATGACGCCGCTGGGATGAAGCCGCAGATCCAACGGTTATGTTCGGCCCGGGCGCGCCCGCTCGCGATAAGCGCGCGCGCCGGCGAGTTGTCAGCGATTGCCGACGCTCCTGGAGCGACTGCGTCGCGTGCCCGAGCAACGTGCGATCCACTTCCGCGCGAACGGCCGCGTAGCAGTCGCACGATCGCTTCGCGAGCACGGACCGCTCGAGAGCGCGATCGAGCGCGAGCAGCAGCCAGCGGCAGGTCTGCTGTTCGAGCGAGTGACGGCGATCGCAAACCGTGTTCGGGGAGATCTGCACGATCATCGCCTGGGTGTGGCGCCGGAGCCGCGCCTGCACCAACCCGCCGGAGTCGAAGACGTAGTGGAGCGAGGCTACGGGCGTCGTCGGAAAGCAGGCGCAACCGAGGCGACTGCCCGGTTGATAAGCGTCCGTCCGACGCGCCGCACCACGTGCTCGAGGTTCGGGGCGAGGCGCGTGAGCTCGGCAAATCGCAGGCTCGCGAGCCGGCGGTTGCCGGCGAATTGGTTCGTCAGGTTGGAATCTTCGCCACCGGCGGTGGCGGGTGGCCCGACCGGTGCGACCAGCAAGGCGTAAGGGTCCGCGAGCCGCAGGGGCGTCGGACCCGGGACGAGGCGTTACGCGTCCCCGGGTACCGGGGCGATCTCAAGCTCGGGAGCGTCCGTTCGGCGGGACGGCGTGAGTTCGCTACTCGTTGATCGCATCCCTGCGCGGAGGTGGCATGAGGCGATCGGACTCGAGCTTGACGACCGCGTAGCACTCGCAGCATCGCGCCTCGACACCCGCGCGG